>JAQTRB010000273.1 GCA_028712015.1 Syntrophales bacterium | reverse complement strand
CCGTTCGACCCCAAAAATCCGAAGATCTCGCCGGGAAGGACCGAAAAGGAGATCCGGTTCACGGCGACAAAGTCCCCGAATCGCTTTTCGAGCTCCCGAACGACGATGGTCCCCGAGGGATTGTTCCCGTCCGCGGCCATCGGAACCCTTTCACGTTCCGGCATGATCCCCCTTCCGGTCATGATCCTTCCGCTCCAGGTCGAAGTCATCCCGCGCAAGATCCGCGTCCGCCTCCCGGATCCGCTCGACGATCGCCTCCTCCAGGGTTGGCCAGTGGGCGCGGATCCGCGCCGGGGTTGCGGTCGCCAGGAGTTCCGATCGGTGCATCAGCCCGAGCCGGTCGCACCGCTCTCCCTCGTCGAGATAGGCCGTGGAAACGAGGATGGTCAGCCCTTTTTCGCGCATCCGGCCGAGGATTCCCCAGAATTCATGACGGGAAACGGGATCGACGCCGTTGGTCGGCTCGTCGAGAATCAGAAGCTTCGGCTCGTGGACGAGAACGCAGGCCAGGCCAAGCTTCTGCTTCATCCCGCCGGAGAGTTTTCCCGCCGGCCGGTCGGTAAAGGGAAGGAGATTGGAAAAGCCGAGATAGAGGGCCTTCCGCGCGTTCCGTTCCGTGCCGCGGATCCCGAAGATGTTCAGGAAAAAATCGATGTTCTCCTCGACCGTCAGGTCCTGGTAGAGACCGAAACGCTGGGGCATGTAGCCGATCCGGTCCTTGACGGCCGCCCGGTCGGCAACGACGTCCAGACCGTCGATCGTGATCCGGCCCGCCGCGGGCTTGAGCATCGTCGCCGCCATCCGCAGCAGGGTCGACTTCCCCGCCCCGTCCGAGCCGACCAGACCATGGATCGTCCCCCGTTCGACCGCAAACGAGACGTTGCGAACCGCCTCGTTCTCGCCGAAGCGGCGGGAAACCCCTTCGATCCGGACGAACGGATCCGTTGCCTTGTCCCCTTCGGTTCGCGGCGATCCGGAAACCGCCGGTTCAGCGTAACCAGGCATCGGCGGGCATCCCTGACTTGAGTTCGAAACCGGGATTGGGGATGGAGATCTTGACGAGGTAAACGAGTTTCACCCGTTCCTTCTTCGTCTGGATGATCTTGGGGGTGAATTCCCCCTCCGGAGAGATGAACGCGACATTGCCGAAAAACGATTTCCCCGGGAAGGTATCCACGCGAATCTCCGCTTTTTGACCCGGCTTGACCTTGCCGATCTCCGTCTCGTCCACGAAAATTTTCAGATCGACCGTGTCGAGTTGGGAAAGGGTCAGAACCTCCCGCCCCGGCGTGACCACCTCGCCGGGCTCGGCGTTGCGGCTGGTGATGACTCCGGCAGCCGGCGCCTTCAATTGCGCGTACCGGAGCTGGATCGACGCCTGGTCGACGGAGGCGCGGGCCGCGTCGACCTGCGCGCCGGCCGCGTCGACATCCTTGCGCGCGGCATCGATCCGCAACAGGTTGCTCCGGGCCTGCCGGAGGACGGCTTTCCCCTCGGCCAACCGCGCCTCGCCCGTGCGGATCGTCTCCTCCCGGCTCCCCTCCTTGGCCAGGTCGTAGGTCTCCCGGCCGCGCTCGTATTCCCGGAGGGCCGTCTCGTGCTTGAGACGGACGGCGTCCCACTCCTTTTCGGAAACGGTTCCCTTCCTGAAGAGGTTCTCGTAACGGTCCAGGTTCCGCTTGGCGTCATCCAGAACGGCGGCGGCGCTCCGCATCGCCTGCCTCGCCCGCTCGATCTCCTGCGTCCGGGTTCCGGCCTTCAGTTCATCCAACTGCGAGGCCAGCGCGCGGACGCCCGCCTCGGCCCGGGCCGCTTCCGCGGGAAGGGTCTTTGACAACACCGCAAGCATCGCCTCCGCCTGTTCCCTGTCCCTGAGAGATCGTTCGTGATTGGCCTTGGCCTGTTCGAGGCGGGACTGAAACTCCGCCGGGTCCATCTCGGCGAGAAGCTGATCCTTCGCGACGCCCCGCCCCTCCCGCACATGAACCCGGAGGATACGGCCGCCGGCCTGGAAGGCCAGGTGAGACTGCACGGCCTCGATGGTCCCGGAGTAGAAAAGTTCCTGCTGCCTGGACTTCTGCTGGCCGCGGTATACGAAGAGCCCCGTGCCGATGAGGAGCGCCAACACGACGACGATCACGATGCGTTTCTTCAAGGGGCACCTCCGCGGAAGAGAATGGGTTGTCTTATAGCATCTTCCCCTAGAAAAATAAATCATTTCCATCAATCCCGGGCACGAATTCGGAAGATCCGCGAACCGAGAACGCGGCCATCCGCCGGGGAGAAGAACCGAAGCGATACCGTCGATGAACAAAGGCTCTGGACCCTAACGGACGAACCTGCTACAAGAAGGCGCTGGAACGGGGAGAATGGGTGGACCGGCGAAACCGTGTTCCGTGGATTCGCGGGAAGTTCCAGGCCGTCATCGTCCTGAAAAGAACCGACCTTTTGAGGAGAACTCGGAATGAAGTTCAGCCCTTCCATGATCAGTTATTTTTTTCAGCGCGAGAGCACCAAACGAAACATCCGTCAGCTTCTCAAATTCGTTTTGGTGCTGACGGGCATGGTGATCGTCTTCAGCGTGATCTTCCATTTCCTCATGGCGCTCGAAGGGCAGGACCATACATGGATCACCGGTTTTTACTGGACCCTCACGGTGATGTCGACGCTGGGTTTCGGGGACATCACCTTTCATACGGATCTGGGCCGCCTTTTTTCCATACTGGTGCTGCTGTCCGGGATGATCTTTCTGCTCACCCTGCTGCCCTTCACCTTCATCAAGTTCTTCTACGCCCCCTGGATCGAGGCCGAGTCGCGCAAGCGGACGCCGCGGGAACTGCCGCCGGAGACGCGGGGCCATGTGATCATCACGAACTACGATACGGTCACCATGGCGCTGATCGAAAAGCTGGCGGCTCACAAGATTGAGTATGTCGTGATCGTAAGCGATTTCAAGGCCGCACTGGAACTGTACGACACGGGTGTCCGGGTGGCCGTGGGCGACGTCGACGACCCGGAAACCTACCGGAGGCTGCGCGCCGACAGGGCGGCCCTGGTCGTCGCCACCAACCGCGACGAAATCAATACGAACATCACCTTCACCGTCCGGGAGCGGAGCGAGGAGGTCCCCATCGTCACGACCGCCGATTCGCCCTATTCCGAGGA
>JAQTRB010000272.1 GCA_028712015.1 Syntrophales bacterium | reverse complement strand
AATCTCCTTGTGAATGTCGTCCCCGGAGAAGAGGAAGGCGCCCAGCAGATTCCGCCGCTCCTGGTCGTTGCTCCGCGTCCCGGTGGCGTTGACCTCTTCCCAGATCGTTCGCCGGTAGTCCAGGTTCTGTGCGCTCTCCTGCGAGAAAAAAGCCATTTTCACATTCACGCCCGTGGCGACCTCTCCCCCCGTCGGGATCTCGTCGCCGCTGAGGATTCGCGAGAGGGTCGATTTTCCCGCTCCGTTCACGCCGACAACGGCCGCCTTTTCACCCCGGTACAGCGTGAAGTTCACATCGTGGAAGACATTCAGATCGCCGTAAGATTTTGCCAGACGACGGACCGAAAGAACCTCCTTGCCGCTGCGGGGACTCTCCGGAAAGCGAATCTTCACGGTCCGGTTGCCTTCCTCCTCCCGCAGGATTTCGAACTTTTCCAACTGTTTTACGCGGCTTTGAACCTGGCTGGCCTTGGTCGCCTTGTAGCGGAACCGTTCGATGAACTCCTTGATCCGCTTGATCTCCGTCCGTTGCAATTCCATCTGCTTCTTGAGGGCCTCGCGGCGGCGCTCCTTTTCGGCCAGGTAATGGGAGTAGTTTCCCTTGTAGAGGGTGATCTGCCGGTTGGCCAGTTCGGCGATGACCGTGACGATCTTGTCGAGAAAAACGCGATCATGGGCGATCGCGACGATCGTGCCGGGGTAGTCCTTCAGCCGGCTCTCCAGCCATTCCAGGCTTTCCGTATCGAGGTGGTTGGTCGGTTCGTCGAGAAGCATGATGTCCGGCCGGGAGAGGAGAATGACGGCGAGCATGATCCGCATCTTCCAGCCGCCGGAGAAATCCGCGCAGTTTTTCGTGAAATCGCTTTCGCGGAACCCGAAACCGGCAAGCATCTGCTTCGCCTGCGACTCGAAGGCGTAACCATCCTTTGCCTGGAAGCGGGAGACGGCGGTCTCGTAATCCTTCAGCCGTTTTTCGTGGTCGGGATCGTCCCCGGCGGATACCGAGAGGGACTCCTCGCATCTCTTGAGTTCCTTCTCCAGCGCGTCGATGCCGCTCTTTTGCCGCAGATAGTCCAGAAGCGGGATCGGGTCCAGTTCGACCAGATCCTGGGGAAGGTAGCCGATCGACATTCGCTTGCGGTCGGGGATCTCGATCGTTCCGCCGTCGAGATCGACGACGCCGAGAATCGCCCGCAACATCGTCGTTTTGCCGGTCCCGTTGTCCCCGACGAGACCCACCCGGCCGCGGTCGGTGATTGTCCAGGTGATCCTTTCAAAGATCTTTCGATCGGCGAACGAAAGGCTGATGTCCCTCAGGTAGATCAAGATCCGCAAATCCTCGTGAAAAAATCCTCATTCATTGCCGAATTGGGCGACAAGTTCTCCGAAGGGTTCATTGGATTTCAGTTTCCCTTGTTCCGGAAAAAAAGACGGATCGGTACTTCTTCGAATCCGAAGGCATCCCGGATCCGGTTGATCAGATAACGTTCATAGGAGAAGTGGATGGCGTCGGGATCCCGGACGAACAGCACGAAGGTTGGCGGTTTGATGGCGACCTGGGTGATGTAGTTAAAGACGTGCGGCCGGCTGCGGCGGCCGGGCGGCGGATTCATCTCGATGATCTCCCGGATCTTCCGATTCAGTTCGCCGGTCTCGACGCGCTTGGTGTACTGGGCGTAGACGCGTTCCACCAGGCCGAAGATCTTTGTAACCCTTTGTCCGGAGAGCGCTGAGACAAAAATGATCGGCGCAAACTCGAGGAACTTCGAGTTGTAGCGGATCTTCTCCACGTAGGTTCCGAAAGTGCGGTTGTCTTTTTCGACCAGATCCCATTTGTTCACGACGAGGATGCAGGCGGTTCCCCTTTCCAGCGCGATACCGGCGATCTTGACGTCCTGCTCGCTGATTCCTTCCTGGGCGTCGAGGAGAAGAAGCGCGATGTCGGCCCGGTCGATCGCCTTGATGGTCTGAACGATGGTGTATCTCTCCAGGGTCAGGCTGATCCGGCTCTTCCGGCGGATACCGGCGGTATCGATCAGCAGAAAATTCTGCCCGTCGCGGGTGAAAGGGGTGTCGATGGCATCCCGCGTTGTGCCGGGGACGGGGTTTGATATCGTCCGTTCATAGCCGAGGATCCGATTGACCAGCGAAGACTTGCCGACGTTGGGCCGGCCGACGACGGCGATCCGGATCCGATTTTCCTCCGCTTCCCTCCCCGATCCGTCGGCCGGAAGATTTTCAGACAACGCGTCCATCAGCTCGTCGATCCCCTGGCCATGCTGTGCCGAGATGGCGTAGAATTTTTCGATCCCCAGGCGGTAGAACTCGGAAACCATTGCCTCGTGGCGGGGGCCGTCGATCTTGTTCACCACGAAAAAGACCTTTTTGTCCGTCATCCGGAGCAGTCGTGCGATCTCCTGATCCGAGGCGGTCAAGCCATCGCGACCGTCCATCAGAAAGAGGATGATGTCCGCTTCCTCGACGGCGAGTTTCGTCTGTTCCCGCATCTGGACCAGAATTTCCACGGCGGATGTGGGTTCGAAACCGCCCGTGTCGATCAGCGTAAACGGTCGATCGTTCCATTCGCAGTCCGAATAGTTGCGATCCCTGGTGGCGCCCGGTTCGTCGATGACGATGGCCTTGCTCCGTCCGGACAGTCGGTTGAACAGCGTCGATTTGCCGACGTTGGGCCGGCCGATGATCGCGATGATTGGCTTCATGAATATCTGCCTCGGGCACTCCTCATTTCTTTTCCCCGTAACCGAACTCCCGAAGCATCCGGGGGTCGTGGGTCCAGTCCTTCGCGACGCGGACGAAAAGTTCGAGAAAAACCTTTGCGGCAAAAAATTTCTCCAGCTCGAAACGGGCCCTCGTACCGATCTCCTTGAGCATGGCGCCCTTCTTGCCGATGATGATCCCCTTTTGCGACTCTTTTTCGACGTGGATCGTTGCCGCGATCCGGATCAGGTTCTTCGCCTCGTCCTCCTTGAAGGCGTCGATGACGACGGCGGTCACGTAGGGGATCTCCTGGTGCGTGCGAAGGGTGATCTTCTCCCGGATGATCTCGGCGGCGATGAACCGTTCGGAACGGTCCGTCATCATCTCCTCGGGAAAGTACCTCGGTCCTTCGGGGAGAATTTTCCAAATCTCCTCGATCAGGACGTCGA
>JAQTRB010000271.1 GCA_028712015.1 Syntrophales bacterium | reverse complement strand
GACATCATTTTGTCCGTGGAAACAGCGGCCCGCGATGCATTGGCCGCCCGCCTGGATCTCATGGATGAATTGGATTTTCTGATCATCCACGGCCTTCTTCATCTTCTTGGATACGACCATGAAAACAGCAGCGAAAAGGAAGCTCAGAGAATGAAAAACAGCGAACGGGAACTTTTTTTTCGTTTGCGGCATTATCAGCTTGACTGATGGCCTTTCTATTTTACGGAGATCACCTGCCCCGGGAAAATATTGTCCGTGACGGACATTCCGTTCAGCTCACGCAGTTGGTTCAGCGTCATTCCATAACGACGCGCGATTCGATTCAAACTGTCCCCTCTTTTGATCCTGTATTTTTTTACGACGGAAGATTCGGATGTATTTCCTGACATCCGTTTGGTTTCAGGCCGGATTTGCCCCCTTTTTTCCGGGGTCTCAACCGTCTTGTGCTCCGCACTTTCGGTATCTTCTTCGTTATTGATCGCAATCCTGAGTTTTTGACCGTTTTTGATGGTATTCGTCTTCAAATGATTGATCTTGCGGATCTCCGCCATGGAAATGCCATATTTCCGGGAAAGAGAACCAAGCGTATCTCCCCTTTGAACCCGATGGATGGTGAGCTTTCTGGACTCTGGGGCTTTCTTCTCGGCAGACATTTCGCTCTTATCCGCAACGGCCAAAGCCTTCCCGCTCCGGATGGGAACATTCAGTCTCTGCCCCTCAAAAAGATTCTGTTTCAACGACGGGTTGACGGACCGAATCACCGCAACGGATGTCTTGTATTTCTTCGCAATGGTAGCCAGGGTGTCCCCTCGCCGCACCTTGTGGTTGATGAACACGCCGCGAGCAACGCGAAACGTGCCGATAGGTTTCTCTCCTTGGGGTATTTCGGCGATCATTCTGAGAAGCGGTTCCGCTTTGTCGACTGGAACCTTCAATTTATAGGGCCGGTCTGGTGTCATGCGATGTCTGAGTTCGGCATTCAATACAGAGAGGGTTTCCTCCGATATTTCCAATTTCTGCGCAATATCCTGTAAACGCACGGTTCGATTGATATCCGCTATCTCATAGGACAAGACTTCCGGTTTCAGTTTGTCCGATCCGAGATCCATGCCGTATTTCGAGGGATCACGAACAATCAGCAACGTGGCCAAAAAACGGGGAACATAACGCGCCGTTTCGTACGGAAGACGCTGATAGAGGTCCCAAAATCGATCCAGATAGTTGATGTGCTGGGAGGAAATGGTGCGCATAATCCTTCCCTCCCCACAATTGTAACCCGCAAGGACCGTCAGCCAATCGCCGAACATGGCATGCAAATCCTTGAGATAATCGATAGCCGCACGAGTGGATTTTTCGACATCCATCCGTTCATCGATCCAGTTATCCCGGTTCAAACCGTATTTATAACCCGTCGAGGGTATAAACTGCCACAATCCGAGGGCCCGTGCCGGGGACAATGCGCTGATTTTATAGCCGCTTTCCACGAGCGGTAACCAGGAAAGTTCTTCCGGCAAACCCGCCTTCTTTAGTTCCTCCAAAATCACAGGCCGATAGATCCTCGATCTCTGATAGGAGGCGATAAAAAAATCGCGTTCAACCGTTTGAAATTGTCGGATTTCCTTTTCCACATCTTCATTGGCAACGATCGGAATCTCGCCGCGTTTCCCCATCGTAACGGACTGATGTGAATTATAGATCGCCAAGATTCGCTTCGAAATCATGAGACGGAGATCGTCCTTCTGCCTCACAATGTCCGGGTTTCCATCGGTGTCCAGCAGAAGGGCATATGCTTGATCCAGCATTTGGATGGCGTCTTCCAGTTCACCGTTTACCCAGTATTTATTGGATTCCTCAAGCAACAGAAGGGCCTCTTCCATGATATCCCGCTCTGTCTCCTCCTCGGGAGCGTTGGGCGTTGGCTTTTCTTGAGGATTCGATTTCGAGGAACTCAGAAGCGCTCGACTGACACCCGTCTCACTTTTTGATGGATCGCTCAAAAGGATTGATGGATTCGGAGCGACTGGAACAAGAGAATTTTTCGAAACATCATTCTTTGGGATGTCGACAACCGTAAAGCCCGGGGATTTGGTTTCCGAATCGCGTGATTGTGCTGGCTTGCCTTTGTCGGGCAAATCGATCTGACGATTCGAGACCGATTCACTCGGCAGATTTTGCGGCGACGAAGACTCGCGATTCACATCCCGCGCAACGGAGGAGGGGGACTGATTTGTAGCCACTTCCTGTTTGGACACCGCACATGACGACAGCGTGAATGCCCCCAAAACAACGACCAAAAGGATGATCCGGATCTTTGATATTTTTTTTTGGAACATCTTCGACTCCTTGGTGTAGCGATCCAACCATCCAAGATGGATGCATCGTTTTCCGAAGACCTCACGTTATAGGGCAAGGCCGCGATCGAGCGGAAACCTTCATACCATACTTTCGCTGTTCCCCCAAACATTAATGCAACAGATAGGCCTCGATGAAATCATCGATATCGCCGTCGAGAACCCTGCTCACATTGCCGGTTTCAATGTTCGTCCGATGATCTTTAACCATTTTATAGGGGTGTAACACATAGGAGCGGATTTGACTCCCCCATGCAATATCCTTCTTGGTCTTGTTGATCTCATCAAGCCTATCGTTCTGTTCGCGGAGCTTCATCTCATAAAGACGGGAACGGAGATACTTCATGGCCATGGCCTTGTTCTTGTGCTGGGAACGTTCGTTCTGGCATTGGACGACGATGCCCGTCGGCAGATGGGTAATCCTGACGGCAGAGTCGGTCTTGTTCACATGCTGGCCGCCCGCGCCCGTGGAGCGATAGGTATCGATGCGAAGATCTTTTTCGTCGATCTCGATCTCAATTCGGTCATCGACTTCCGGAAAGACAAAAACGGATGCAAAGGAAGTGTGCCGACGGGCGCTAGCATCGAAGGGAGAGATCCGAACCAACCGATGGATTCCTATTTCCGCCTTGGCATATCCATAGGCGTAGTCCCCTCTCAGCGTCCAGGTAACGCTTTTGACACCGGCCTCGTCGCCCGGAAGATAATCGATGATGGTTGTTTGAAAACCTTTTCTTTCCGCCCAGCGCAGGTACATCCTCAGGAGCATCTCCGCCCAATCCTGAGCCTCCGTCCCTCCGGCCCCGGCATGAATCGAAAGAA
>JAQTRB010000270.1:1522-3184 GCA_028712015.1 Syntrophales bacterium | reverse complement strand
AATCCTCTTGTCCGCCCTCGAGACGGACGCCAAACTCATCCGGGCCGCCAGGGAGAAGAGCCCCCGCTTCTACGACGATCACTACATCGACCTGCTCTGCTTTCTGAAAAACCTCCGCAGGAGGGCCGGCGGCGAGCTCCGGTCCAAGGCCGAAGCGTTGATCGCCGCGCGGCACAAGGTGGGGTACATGCTGAACGTCGATCGGAAGGAGGTCCTGGTCTTCGGCAAGGGGAGCCTGCCGGTGATCGCTTCTATGCTTTTGCTGATGCTTGGGCGGTTCGTCTCCGACTGGTCCGGCTGGCTTGTGGATCTGTCGGAGGCGCTGTTCCGGGGGTGAGGGGATGATTCATCAGCTATGCGATATTCACCTCCAAGCGTTTTCCCAATGCCTTAGCAACCCTGTCCAGCGTGGAGAGCTTGATGTCTTCTGCATGGTTTTCGATTCGGGAGATCGCGGTCTTTTGGGTCTTGAGGCGCACAGCCAGTTCCTCCTGGGTCAAACCCGCCGATTCCCTTGCCTGGCGCAGAACAACTCCGATCTTGAACTGCTCGTAACCTTCCTCGAAACCATCCGCGAAGGCCTTATCCGTCATTTTCCGGTTGGCGATGTATTTTTTCAAGTCGCTCATCTCTTTTTCCCTTTCCGATTCAAATAATCACGCCGATAGATTTCGGCCCTGTCGATTTCCTGCCTGGGCGTCTTCATGCTCTTTTTCTCGAAGCCATGGGTCAGTATGACTATCGAATGGCTGTCGAAAAAGCAGAATACCCGATAGATGTTGGAGCCATACTGGATTCTGCACTCCCAGATCTCCTCCGTACCGATCAGCTTCTTGAAGTAGGTCGCCGGGATCATCTCCAAGTCTTCCAGAAGGCGAAGCACCCACACCACCTTCTGGACCACCTTGCCCGGTAAGGCATCGAGAAAATCCTGGACGGGGCATTTCCCGTCCGCTGTTCGGTAGAAGAGGATCGTTCGGCTCACGGGGGCATGTTAACTTGCGCGTTAACCAATGTCAAGAGGGTTTTCTCAGGAATCGAAAGGGAAACGCACCAAAAAACCTGCCTTGAAAATATTTTTCGCGGCCACAAAAAAGCCATAACTTTGCCACAACTTTTTTTTCGTTTTGTGTCATCCCTCGACCGAACGCTGAGTTGCCGGCAGGCCCTGGTGGGCGTCGCGGAAGGGTTGCCGCCGTTTCAACGTCATGGTGCTGAGGGAGTGATGATGGCCCGGTCCCGGATCCTGAAGCCGGAATTCTGGAGCGACGAGAAACTGGCCCTGGTTTCCAGGGAGGCCCGCCTGACCTTCGCGGGGCTCAGGACCTCTTCCGACGACTACGGCGTCACCAAGGGGCACCCGGCCTGGCTTAAAGCACAGATCTTCCCCTACGACGTGGACTTGCCGCTCAAGGATTTCGGGGCATGGCTGGCCGACCTGGAGCGGATCGGCGTCATCGAACCCTTCACCGCGGATGGTGAATCTTTCTTTTACATTCGAAATTTCTCTGATCACCAGAAGGTGGACCGGCCGAGCAAGATGCGCAATCCGCCCTGTCCCCGAGACATCCTCGCGGGACCCTCGCGAGTGTCTCGCGAGCCACTCGCCGCAGACTCGCGAGAGTGCCGCGATGAAACAGAAACAGAAACAGAAACCGAAAC
>JAQTRB010000270.1:0-1422 GCA_028712015.1 Syntrophales bacterium | reverse complement strand
CGAAAATCGAACTGGCAGCGGTTCATCGTCAACTGGACGCCTTGCAGCGGGGCCGGTTTCAAGGAGCATTTCGCTTCTTCTGGATTGCGAAAAGATAGTCGCGAATGGCCTTGAGGGTATTGGCCCGATGATACTTGAGACGTTCGTACTCTGCCGGCCGGGAGATCTCCTTCAGGGTCTTGCCCCCGATCAGGGTGGCCTCGATGAGCCTTTTACCTTCCCAGTCGATCACCCGCCGTCGCGCCAGAAGATCGAGCAGGCCCCGCGCGTCGGCGACACCCAGAAGGTCCATGAGCGCTCCGATACCGCTCTCGTCAGTAAGCGTCTGGCTTACCCTCGTATCCGCATCGGCGCCGAAGAGATCTAGAACATCCGTATGCAGCCATTCCCGATCAAGGCTCTTTTCGTCCAATAGGTCCCGGACGTCATTCCTCAATTGACCGACGATCCGGGCGGCCACCTTATCGGAAAGGATCTTCGTTTCACTGAGCATTCGCAGGAGTAGAGTGCAGATTTCTTGGAGGAGGTCTTCATCGCCGAAAAAGGGGTATCTTTTCCGTCCGTGTTTGTAGATGCTGAGAATCGCCGGGGCGAAGACGGCGAGAAAGACAACGCCAAGTTTTTTGCCCTGATCACCCTGCTGCTGGCAGCGAATCAGCCGCCAGAGAATCCGGTCCTTCAGGCGATAGCCGCGCTTCCGGTCGTGGAGGAAGGCGATGACGGCGTGCCAATCGGGAAACGGGGCGAAATACTGACAATCGGCTTGCAGCCGAATGAAGAGCTTTCCGAGTTCAGGAGAATCCAGCTCCTTGCGGATCCCGGCGAAAGCAAAGCCCATGCGTCAAGGGCGGCATGGGCTTTGGTGGCTGCACAGTGAATCTGACGCTAACTCATCGAAACACGTTCTCTTTAAAACGTCTTGCTGCTCTTGATCTTGGAGCGAAGGACAGTCGTCCAGGAACAGTGCCCCCGGCGCTGTTTAACACCGGTGGCCCCACCTGGAGGAATAACAAACGAGCCTATGCCGTGACTTTATCCATTGCGGCAGCCAGGGCCAGGTGAAAGTTCGTCTCGACTGCCGGCGCACCCTTGCCGCGCTTCTGGTCGGGCGCGGCTGATGGGAGAAAGAAAGATCCGCCTTCCAGTCCTGGAACAACCGAATTAAGTCAGTATGCAAAGGGATCAGTAGGAAGCAGTGAGAACAATCAGATGTGATATCAAGAAGATCGCTTGAGGATTCGGTCAGAATTAGATCAGGAATTAGGCCGGATTGCACCGAAGCGTCACCCCCTTTCCGGAGAGTTTTCCATGACGACCAATTTATGGATAGCTGTTTACCGAGGGCTGAAGAAGGGATTTGTCTCCTGCGTTCGCAGAAATCCTCTATGTCAACTCGTGAAGAACGATCACCTGTATCCGTCC
>JAQTRB010000269.1 GCA_028712015.1 Syntrophales bacterium | reverse complement strand
TTCTTGGCGCCGATCACGATCTTCAGCAGGTGCAACTTCGCGAAGAGGGCCAGCAGCGCCCCCACGGGGCAGAAGTAGCGGCACCAGCTCCGGCGTTCCGTGAGTTCCAGGCCGGCCAGCAGCGGCACGATCGCCATCTCCGCGCCCCGGAACATCGCCTGCTGGCCGTAGGAGCGGCAGAGGGTTCCGATCGGGCAAACGGTGCAGAACACCTGGAAGCCGAAGGCCGCGCTCCCCGCGGCGGCCCCTCCCAGGATGCCGTACTTGGCCATCCGGGTCTTGAGGAAGGCCGGCAGACCGAACTTTTTCGGGATGATCCGGTCCACCAGATCCAGCACGAAGCCGAAGGGGCAGATCCAGCCGCAGAAGAAACGGCTGAAGCAGACGGTCAGAAGGAAGATCGCCAGGACGCCCGCAAGAGACGCCAGAACGATCCGCCCCGTGGCGAAGATGTTCTGCAGGGCGCCCGTCGGACAGGACAGGCCGAAACTGCCGGCGTTGAAGTAGCAGAAGGTCCCGAGGAAGACCATCACCAGAAGCACAAAGGAAAGCAGTTGCACCGTCCAGCGGACCCCCTTGATCCAGCGGAAGGTTTTTCCCCGGGTGTAGGAGAGGGCCCCGTTCGGACAGTGCTTCACGCAGAGAGGGTCCCCTTCGCAGAGGTCGCACTTGCGGATCTCGGATGTGCGGCCGTCCCGAAGCGGCGCGGCCTCCGGGCAGGCGGCGGCGCAGAGGCCGCAGGAGGTGCAGAAAAGTTTCTCGATCCGGACGATGCCGTCCTCGCCCTTGGTGATCGCCCGGGTCGGGCAGGCCTCGACGCAGAGCGGCTTGCGGCAGTGCTGGCAGTAAACGGCAAGGTTTCGCCCCCGGGTTTCGTCCCGGATGACGCGGAGGCTCGCCGAGGCGGGCGCGATCTTCCCGGCGTTTCGCGTCGCGCAGACCGCCTCGCAGGTCCCGCAGCCCGTGCAGCGGTCGGGATCGTAGAGGATATAGGGCCGGCGGCGGGGCCAGAGGCGTTCCCTCAGGGTCCGCCTCTCGGGGTTTCTGGGCCTCAGGTCGTCGATGCCGAGCGTCTTTTCCCTTATGTCGTTGGCCGATTCCATCTTCCTATGCCGTATTGTTGTTTCATCGGGCGCCTCAAGCGTTTTTCCGCAGATAGCCCTCCCGGCGGCAGGCGGGGCAGAGCTTGAGCCACTCCTTGACGTTGGGCGGTTCTTCCCTGAGCCTTCCCAGGACGAAATCCTCGACGGGAACGGCCAGGAAGGGCTCGCCGCAGCAGGGACAGAGGCTCATCCCTTCCGGCTTTCCCTCGTCCAGCGCCAGACGGCGCATCCCCCGGACCAGATCCCGGCAACTCACCTGCTGCGGGCAGACATCGCTCCCCGCGTTGCACTCGGTGCAGTACCAGAGGTTCCGATCGGCCGCGAGCCTTTCACCCGTCAGGGCCTTCTTGATCATTCCCCGGGGCGACATCGCGATCGAAAAATTCAGATACATCTCCGCCATCGGGCAGACGGCCGTACAGCGTCCGCACTCGACGCAGCGGTCGATTCCCGACTCTTTTTCGATCCGGCGGAGACGCTCTTCACGGTTTTCCATCGACCGCCTCCTTCTCCACGCGCGCCGCGCAAACCTTGAACTCCGGGATTTTCGAGACGGGATCCAGGACCGGATTGGTCAGCACATTCGCCCGCGCCTCGGCAAAATGGAACGGGACAAAGACCGTCCCGGGGACGACGCGCGTGGTCAAAACGGCGGCCGTCACGATGGAACCCCGGCGGGTCGTGATCCGGATCCGTTCTCCGGGGCCGACCGCCAGCCTGGCCGCGTCCTCGGGATGGATCTCGGCATAGGCCCCCTCCTTCTCCCGGTTCAGGAACGGGGAGCGGCGCGTCATCGTTCCCGTGTGGTAGTGGGCGAACATGCGGCCCGTGCTGAGATAGAACGGATACTCCCGATCCGGCATCTCTTGGGGCGGCGTATGGTCGGGTCGGACGAAATGTCCCAGGCCGCGGCTGAACCGGCCCTGGTGGAGGAACCGTGTCCCCGGATGATCGGGGTGGGGACAGGGCCACTGGAGTCCCGCCTTTTCCAGACGGTCGTGGCGGATCCCGCCGTAGGCCGGGCAGAGGGCCGCGATCTCCTCCATGGCCGCCGCGGGCGTGTCGTAGGGAACCGGAACATCCAGGGCCCGCGACAGACGGCAGAGGATCGCAAAATCGTCCAGAGCCTCGCCGGGGGGCGCGACCGCCCGGCGCAGAAGCTGGAAACGCCGCTCCGTATTGGTGAAGGTGCCCGTCTTTTCGGCGAAGCAGGCCCCGGGCAGGACCAGGTGGGCCAGCCGGGCCGTCTCGGTCAGGAAGATGTCCTGAACGATCAGGAAATCGAGTTTCTTCAGCGATTCCATCACGTGGGTCACGTCGGGATCGCTCAACATCGGATTTTCCGCCATGATGTAGAGCGCCCGGATGCCCTTCCCCGCCCGGGAGATCATCTCGGTAACGGTCAGACCCGGACGGTCCGTGAGCTCCGCAACTCCCCAGGCCTGCGCGAACTTCGCCCGGAGGGCCGGATCGGAAACGGCCTGGTAGCCGGGGAAGACGTTGGGAAGCGCCCCCATGTCGCAGGCACCCTGGACGTTGTTCTGGCCGCGCAGCGGATAAATCCCGGAAAATTCCTTCCCCACCTGGCCGCAGAGCATCGCCAGGTCGCAGATGGCGATCACGTTGGCGGTCCCGCAGGCGTGCTGGGTGATGCCCATGCAGTACACGACGGCCGCCTGAGGCGCCCGGGCATACCCTTCCGCGATCTCCCGGATCTTTTCCGCGGGAATTCCCGTCTCCCGCGCGGCCCCCTCGACGGTCCACGCCTTCAGGTATTCCAAAAACTCCGGGAACGCCTCGGTCCGCTCCCGGACGAAGGCCTCGTTGTAGAGTTTGGCGTCCACAAGGTGACGCATCATGCCGTTCAATAACGGGATGTCGCTCCCGGGACGGATCCGGAAGTGCTCCGCCGCGTTTTCGGCCACGGCGGTCCGCCGCGGATCGACGACGACCAGCCGCGCGCCGCGGTCGATCGCCTTGTAGATCTCCCCCATCAGGACGGGGTGGCTCTCGGCGGCGTTCGATCCGATGACGAGGATGAAGTCGGCCCCCGCCAGATCGGCGATGGAGTTGGTCATCGCGCCGC
>JAQTRB010000268.1 GCA_028712015.1 Syntrophales bacterium | reverse complement strand
CGATGGTGATCGGCGGCAAACTCGCCAGCATCGGGAGCAACGCCCGGTTGGGAGACGGCAAGGTGATCGTTGCGGAGGCGGATGAAAGCGACGGCTCCTTCCTCAAGCTGAATCCCTGCATCGCCGTGATCACCAACATCGACCGCGAGCATCTCGACCACTATCGAGATCTGGATGAGATTCGAGAGGCATTCCTGCAATTCGCCAACATCGTTCCGTTCTACGGCGCGACGGTCCTTTGCCTGGACGACCCCAATGTGCGGGAGATCCTTCCCCGGATCAAGCGCAAGGTGATCACCTACGGTTTGTCGGCCGAGGCGGACTACCGGGCGGAAGAGATCCGCTACTCGGGGGCATCCTCCCGTTTCTCGCTCTTCTGCCGCAACGTTCTTCTGGGAACGGCAAAGCTGAACGTCCCCGGTCTGTTCAACGTCTACAACGCATTGGCGGCGGTCGCGGTCGCAAAAGAGATGGACTTGACCTTTCCCGTCATTCGGGAGGGATTGCAGCGTTTCACCGGCGTACATCGCCGTCTGGAGGTTCGGGGAGAAGCACGGGGCGTCACCGTGGTGGACGACTACGGACACCATCCGACGGAGATCCGCGCGACGCTTGCCGCAGCGAAGCAGGTATGGACCGGACGGATCATCGTCGTCTTCCAGCCCCACCGTTACACTCGGACGAAGGCCCTTTTCAACGAGTTTCTGACGGCCTTTCGGGATGCCGACCTGTTGATCGTCACCGACATCTATGCGGCAAGCGAGGAGCCGATCCCGGGGGTAACGGCAGAGGCCCTGTGCGAGGAGATCCGTCGTGCGGGTCATCCGAATGCCGTCCATTTTTCAGGTTTTGACGCCATTGTGAGCCATCTTGCGAAGATCGCCCGGCCGACCGATATCCTCCTGACCCAGGGGGCAGGAAGCGTCTGGAAGGTTGGCGAGGCGTTTCTGAAAGCGGATCAGGAAGGGCGGGAGGAATGACCGGGGATGAGGCCTTCCGCCGGGAGCTGCGGCAACGGATGTCGGGGAAAATCCTCTTCGACGAACCGGCCGAGCGCCACGCTTCGATCGGCGTCGGCGGGCCAATCGACGCCCTTCTCTTTCCGGAAGACGAAAGAGAAATCACGGAAGTTTACCGGTTTCTTCGCGAAAGACAGGTCCCCTTCCTCCCGGTCGGCAACTGGACCGACCTGATCGTCCGGGACGGGGGTTTCCGGGGTGTCCTTATTTCGCTCGTACGCCTGCGGAGCTTGATCCTCCGGGATAACGGAAAGGACGGCATGCTTCTCGTGGCTGGGGCCGGTTGTCCGCTGTCGGAGCTGGTGAGCTTGACCGTGCGTGAAGCGCTGTCGGAAATGGCTTTCTGCGCCGGCATCCCCGGAAGCGTGGGCGGCGCCGTCCGGATGAACGCGGGGGCCTATGGGGGCGAGATCAAGGATGTCGTTGAAACCGTGCGCCTTCTGGATGATTTGGGCGTGATCCGTTGCGTCGCGCGGAAAGAGCTTCATTTTGCGTACAGAAGTCTTGACTTGCCGGCAGAAACGATTATCATCGGCGCAGTATTCCGTCTCCGGAAGGGGAACGGGATGATGATCGAGGAGCAGGTTCGGAAAATCATTGAAACCAGAAGGGAGAAACACCCTCTGGCATTCCGGAATGCCGGTTCCATCTTCAAGAATCCGCCGGATTGTCCGGCCGGGAGACTCATCGACGAATGCGGGCTCAGGGGACTTCGGATCGGCGACGCCCAGATTTCGGAGAAACATGGGAATTTTATTGTCAATCGAGGCCGGGCGACCGCGGGACAGATCCTCGGCCTGATTGAACTGATTCAGCGACGGGTTTTCGAAAAGACAGGCCATGTCCTCGAAACCGAGGTGAAAATCATCGGGGAATAAAACACGATTCATCGTTGCACCGATTCATCAAGGACTCGCCCATGAAAAGGTCGTATCATCTGCAATGGGAGGCGAAAAAAAACCGGATTCGACGAAACGCCGGAGACACCCTCCGGGAAGTCGGCCGGGTGCTCCTGCTGATCGGCGCCATTGTCTTCATCACATCGGCTCTGCTGATCGTCTATGACCAGGTTCTCCGATCTCCCCACCTCACCGTCCGGGAAACCGTCGTGAAGGGATGCCAGGAGCTGACCGAAAAGGAAATTCTGGACCTGGCCGCCGTTCGTTCCACGGCAAACCTGATGACGATCAACCGGGATGCCGTCGCCCGGCGGATCCTGAACAATCCTTGGATCCGCGAAGTCTTTGTCGGCAGGGAGTTTCCCGACCGGCTGGTGATCGTCGTGCGGGAAAGGAAGGCCATGGCGCTCCTGCAGAAGGAAGACGGATTGTACCTGATCGATGCGGCGAGCACCCCCTTCAAAAAACTGGCGGGCGACGAAAAATCGGACCTTCCGGTTCTCACGGGCTGCGTCCGGGGAGGAAGGGTTGACGAGGCTCTGGTGAAAACCGCCCTTGCGCTGCTGGGCGATTTCGATGGATTCGGGGACGGTCTCGCCATCGGCAAGGTTTCGGAGATCCACGGAAACGAGACATTCGGCCTTTCCCTGTTTACGGATACGGGACTCTGCCTGCAGCTTGGCTTCGATGGCTATGACGACAAGCTCAAACGGCTGACCTCCGTCATGGCCGATCTGGACGAGAAGAATATGAGAACGGGCTTCATGCTGATCGACCTGAGCAATCCCGCAAAGATCAGCGTTCAGCGACGCAACATCCTCGAACCGGCTCGACCGGGAAGGCCGGCAGGCGCAGGGAAGGGATTCCGAATGTAGCAAGACGCAAAACGATCCCGGTGATTCGAAAAACCGAGGGTCGATCATTTTCGCAATAGGACTGGATAACATTCGACGGGTTCTGGAGGGTCGATGGGAAAAAGGGAAAACGTCATAGTCGGTCTGGATATCGGAACGACAAAAACCTGCGTGATCGTCGGTGAGATCCAAGAGACGGGCATCGACATTATCGGTATCGGTTCCCATCCTTCGGAGGGGCTGAGAAAGGGCGTCGTCGTAAATATCGAAAGCACCGTCGAATCGATCAAACGGGCGGTGGAAGAAGCGGAGCGCACCTCCGGTTGTGAGATTCGTTCCGTCTATACCGGTATCGCGGGGGGACATATCCGCGGGCAGAACAGCCTCGGAATCGTAGCCGTCAAAGGACGCGAGGTGGAAG
>JAQTRB010000267.1 GCA_028712015.1 Syntrophales bacterium | reverse complement strand
GCGGGATTGAAGATGAGCGCCGTGGCGACGGAGTCGTCCAGACCGGCGAGCAGGGAACGACAGAGTGTCGTCTTGCCCGTCCCGATCCCGCCGGTGACGACCATGAACCCCTTTTTTTCATGGATCCCGTAAATCAGGCAGTTCAACGCCTCCCGGTGCTGCGGGCTCAGGTAGAGATACCGCGGATCCGGAGAAAGGGAAAAGGGATTTTCCCGCAGACCGAAATAGGCCTCATACATAACGACAACCCTTGGCGAAGGGAATGGGCCGCTGCCCGCTTTTCCTTCCTTCTCCTACTGAAACTGATAATTCAACGTCTCCGATTTTCCCTGACGCTTGATTCCCAGGGACAGGGACGATCCCGACTTGACGGTGTCCATCAATCCCATCACGTCGTCCACCGTCTGGATGCGCTGGTTGTTCACCTCCTGAATGATATCCCCGTTGGCGATTCCCATCCTCTGGTAGAGGCTCCCCGGCCGGATGCTGCCGATGATGAATCCGTCGGGAACCCCCGCGTTGAAGTACGGACGGACCTGGGCCTGGCTGAGCATCTTTCCCATGTCCTGCAGGGCCGCGTCTACTTCGCTCCGCGGAATGACGACGGCGCCGGGAGGCGGGGTCGCCCCGATGGAGGCCGATCTTCCCGGCGGCGGGAGGATCGGCGCCTCCTTCGTCTCCACAATCTTCAGGGTCCGCTCTTTTCCGGCCACCAGGACATCCACGGCGTTGCGCTTGATCCGGATCACCTTTGCTTCGTGAACGAGGTCTCCGATCTTCACGAGACGCTGTTTCCGGGTCCCCTTTTCCTCGACGATCGCGAAACCGTATCTCCCCGTTCCGGCGGCGGTCCCTTTGACGTCGAAGGGCAGCGCGATATCCTGCCGCGGCGCGGCCGGGGTCTGGACAACCGCCCGGGTTGCCGTGCCGAAGAGGTTCCGCTCCGGAATCGCCCGGTAGGCGCTCGGCGGTTCCCGGACCGCGGCGGCCTGCGCCTTGACCTCCGGCCGGGATGCCGGCGCCATTCGGCCGATGCAGACCGCCAGCCCCTTGTAGAAAATTCCCACCCCCTGGTAGAGGAAGACGGCCATCAACGCGAGGATCATCGTCCGCCGGAAAACCGGTCCCCGGAAATCGGTCAGTGAAGAATGAAGCCGCCGCAATCCGTCCAAGCGATCACCTGCCCCTTACATGAATCTCGTCTTCGGGTTCCCCAGGGTGCCGCCGATGGCCAGCGTCACCCGCCGATTTCCCTGTCCCGGCATTTCGAGCGTGCCGTTCAGGTCGATCCGGCTCTCCCGGATGTCATCGGCAAGAGAGACATTCCCTTTCAGCGCCACCTTGAGTTTTTCCCCATTCAGGAACAGCTCCGTGATTTTCAGGTCGCCGTTCCGGAAGCTGATCTTCGCGTCGACCTTGCCGAAGTCGAGCCGGTCGAAACCGAACGCGGACTCCGTGAGCGGCCAGCTCACGTTCGCCAGCGTGAAGACGAGGGTTCCCGTTCCGTTCTTCAGGGATTCCCCGTCGCCGACGAAGGAAACCGATCCCCCCAACGTCCCGGCAACCCGACGCGCAAGGGTCTCTCGAAGCCAGTCGCATCTTTCCAGCCGAATTTCCCGAAGATCGGCCGTCCCCGAAAACGGCCCCTGAAGGGAGAGAATGTTTTGAAAATCGATGCGTCCCCGAACCTCTCCGCCGTAGCCCTCCGCCGCCGCCAGAAACCCGAAACGACCCCGCAGCAGGGAAAGCCAAGCGGGTCGGACGGTCAGACGGTCCACCCGGAGGGTCGCGCCCGGGCGCTCCGGAAAAGCGGCTTCGATCCGCTGCAGACGGATGCCGGGCGGAATGACGGGCCGGGCCGTCTCCAGCGAAAGCGCCGTCCCGGGATAGCGGGCGGCCAGGGCCGCCCGGATGGAATCCGTCGCGATCTCCTCCGGGAAACGGAGATAAAGGAAGAGAAAAAGCATCGCGACGCCGGCCAGGATGTAGCCCGCAAGGGCCCGATTCATTTTCAGTCTCATCTCAACGACTCCTCGGGGTCGGAGACAGATAGGTCCATGCCTGGATCTGCGCGCTCAGGTATTCGGGGTTGTCCCTCATCTTCTCGACGGACATCCTCCGGATCCGGACCGCGTCCTCCGGCGATTCCAGCAGATAGAGGAAATCCGTCAACTGCTTCATCGTCATTTTTTCCAACCGGATTTCGACGGCGGCCTCCTCATAGGCGCCGACCGCAACGGATCGCAGCGGACGGATCGACCCGATGTTCGCTTTTATACCCGCTTCGACCGCCCGCCTTTCCAGATGGGAGAGAAGGGTGAAATCCGGCGGCCGGCGCTCGATTGCCCGGCGGATCTCCCCGGAGCGCTGCCGGAGAACGCCGAACTCCCCGCCGAGACCGGCAAGTTCGCGAAGCGTTTTTTCACTGCCGGCGATTGCGCTTCGCACCCTGTTCCGGGCATCGAGGTATGGAAAAACGGCAAACTGGACGAAAAGGGCTGCCGCCACGAAGACGAGGCCGGCGATCGCGATCCGTTGCTGATCCGGCGTCAGTTGTTCCCAGAAACGTCTCATCGCTTCAAAACCATCCGGAGATCAAACTCCACTCCCGCCCTCTGTTTCATCGGGTTTGTCTGGCCGATCGTAACCATCTTGACGTATTTCGAACCCGCAAAGGCCTGCCGGATCGAATCCACGGCATCCGGATCCCGGACCTCGCCCTTGAGGCCGACCTCGCCCCCGTCCAGCGTCAGGGAAGTCACGAGAAGATCCGGCGGCGCCAGCGTCGAAAACTCCCGCAGAAGGTCGATCGTCCTCGTCGCCGTGGTTGCCTCGCCCATCCCCGTCGCGAGCTTTCTCGCCTCGGCGATCTTTCCCCGGAGTTGGAGCACCGGATCGACCATCCGGGTCGCCTCCGGATCCATCTTTCTAAAGTCCATCGCGATTTCGTTCTTCAACCGGGCAAGCCGGAGACGGGCGGCGTAATCCTCGAGACCCAGTTCAATGCCGGCCAGGAGCAAGATCAGCACGACCGCCGCGGCCCCTTTTTTCAGAAGCCCGCCGAGCTCCCCGTAACCCGCCGTCCATGATTCCCGCTGACGGAAGTTGAAGCCGCGCCCCTTGCCCAGCGGCCGAACCGCGAGCGCAAGGGCCTGATCCAAAACCGCCGGCTCCCACGACGAACGGAGGGTAT
>JAQTRB010000028.1 GCA_028712015.1 Syntrophales bacterium | reverse complement strand
AGTCGGTGGGGAACGTCATCAACTCGCAGACGATCATCGACCAGTACGGCGCCGAGATCCTCCGGCTCTGGGTGGCCGCCGCGGATTACACCGAGGACATCCGGGTTTCCGAGGAGATCCTCAAGCGCCTGGTCGAGGCTTACCGGCGGATCCGGAACACCAGCCGGTTCATCCTGGGGAACCTCTACGACTTCGACCCGGCGACGGATGCCGTGCCCTATGGGGAGATGGAGGAGATGGACCGCTGGATCCTCCACCGCCTCCAGGAGGTGATCCGGCGGGTGCGCGAAGCGTACGAAAATTATCAGTTCCACATGGTCTACACGATCCTCTACAATTTCTGCACGGTGGATCTCTCTTCCCTCTACCTGGATGTCCTCAAGGACCGGCTTTATACCTCGAAGGCGGCATCCAGGGCGCGCCGGTCGTCCCAGACGGCGATGAAGGAGATTCTGGAGAGCATGGTCCGGCTTCTGGCCCCGATCCTTACCTTCACCGCGGAGGAGGTGTGGCTGGCCCTGCCCGCGTGCCCCGGAAAGGCCGAAAGCGTCCACCTGACGCAGCTTCCCGAGGTGAATGCCGCTCTGGTCCAGCCGGAACTGGCCGAGAAATGGAATGCGCTCATCACCGTCAAGGGTGAAGTGGCCAAGGCGATCGAAGCGGCCCGACAGAACAAGACCGTCGGCCATTCGCTCGACGCCGCCGTGGCTGTCGCGGCCCCGGAGAGTCTACGGCCCCTGCTGGAGACCCATGTGGAGGACTTGAGGACGCTTCTGATCATCTCCGATCTGTCCGTGGTCGAGGCCGACAAGATCGGTGAGCCTTACCGCAGCGCAGAGATTCCCGGGCTTCTGGTCGGCGTGAGCCGCGCGACGGGGGCCAAGTGCAACCGCTGCTGGAATTACAACGCTACGGTGGGCGAAAATGCCGATCATCCGACGATCTGTGCCCGCTGCCTGCAAAATCTGTAACAGGATCGTCGGGCGGGCGCCCAACAGAGAGCCGCGACGGATGGGACTTTGAAACGATGAGGCCGGTTTTGCAGAAGAAAAACATCCTCTTTTTGGCGGTTGTCGTCCTCGTGGTCCTGCTGGATCAACTGTCGAAGGCCTGGATCATCGCGATACTCAAGCTCCACGATGGTTTTGCGGTGATCGACGGATTCTTCAACGTCGTCCATGTGCGCAACCCCGGCGCCGCCTTCGGTTTCCTGGCCTCCGCCTCGCCCCTGTTCCGCTCCCTTTTCTTCCTGGCGGTGACCGTGGCGGCGATCCTGCTGATCCTGCACTATCTCCGGCAGACCGCGATCCACGATCGGTCGCTGGTTGTTTCCTTGGCGTTGATCCTCAGCGGGGCGTTGGGCAATCTCATCGACCGTGTCCGCTTCGGCGAGGTGGTGGATTTCCTCGATGTCTATATCGGCGCGCATCATTGGCCGGCCTTCAACGTTGCCGATTCCGCCATTACCGTCGGGGCGGTTCTCCTGGCGATGCTGCTGCTGCGGCGCAGGAATGAAAGGAAGGATGACTAGGACCGGCAGCGCGGGTCTCCCCCGGCGCCGCAACCGAGTGGGAAGTCCCGCGGCCGTTGTGTCCGCCGCGCAACCGCCAGGACATTCGGTAGATCGACGGGAATCTCACTTCAGAACAATCGTCGCGTCCACGGCCGCGGCGCCCTCGGGGCCGACCAACAGAGGATTGATGTCGATCTCCACGATCCGCGTGTGACTCAGGCCGATCTCGCCGAGCGCGACGAGGATCCGGGCGATCTCGTTCCGGTTAACGGCTTCAGCCCCCCGAAAACCGTTCAGCATCTTCTGCCCGCGGAGTCGGCCGATCAGCTCCAGCGCCTCCCGATGGTTCAGCGGGGCGACCGCGAAGACCGCATCGTCATAGAGCTCCGCCATGATTCCTCCCAGGCCGAACATCACACAGGGACCGAACTGCGGATCGCGAACCATCCCCAGGATCAGCTCCACTTTTCCGGAGACCTGTTTCTGGAGGAGGACCTTTCCGCGCTCTTCCATCTGCGCCATCAATGCCGTAAAGCTGCTCAGCGCGGCCGATCCATCCGTGATCCCCAGCCGGACCAGACCGGATTCCGTCTTGTGGACGGTGCCCGGAAGCAGTCCTTTCATCACAACCGGATAACCCAGGCCGGCCGCAGCGGCCTCGACCTGTTCCACGCGGGTGATGAGTGCTTCCGGGACGGTCGGGACGCCGCAGGCCCGGAGGAGCGCCTTCGAAACGTATTCGTCCAGCGGACCCGGGCCAAAAGCGGACAAATCGGGAATCGTCGGAGGCAAAGGCCCGCACGGAACACCGGGGGCCGGGATCGGTTCCGGCCGGTAACGTCCGCGCAACACCGCCGCCAGACATTCTGCCGCCCTACCGATTTCTGCGAAGACCGGGATGCCGCAGCGAAGCGCCTGCTGCTGAAATGAAAAGGACTCATCCCTCCGGCCGGTCTGCCAGACGACGATCGGCTTCCCGGATGCCCGGACCGGACGGGCCAGATCGGCGGGATCGAGGCGGATATGGGCATTGCCTGTAAAGGTGTGCAGGAAGACGGCATCCACACCGGGATCGGCAAGAACGGCCTCCAGCGCAAGCCCGCAAACGTCCACATTCTTGCCGATATGGCTTTCCATGGCGGGCCACAGGTCGATCGGATGGGCAACAGGCATCCAGGCGGGGTAAAGTCCCCGTAGAGCCGTCCGCGTCTCTTCGGAAAGGTCGGCCAACCGGAGACCGTTCTCCTCGATAAAATCGGTGGAAACGATTCCCGCACCGCCGCTGAAGGTCAGAACGGAAACCCGGCCTCCGGGCGCATCCGGCGGATCCATCATCGCCAGGGTTCGGCAGACGTCCGTCATCTGCCGGAAGTCCCTGACCTCGATGATCCCCGACTGCGCGAGGGCGCCGGCGATGATCCGGTGGTTGCCGGCGAGGGAGGCTGTGTGGCTGAGCGCCGCCTCCGCCCCCTTGCGGGTTTTTCCCCCCTTCAGAACGACGATCGGTTTGGTGCATCGTCGACGGATTTCGAGGAAGCGTCGGCCGTCCGCAAAGGATTCGAGATAGAAGCCGATCACCCGGGTATCGGGATCGCCGATGAAGTACTCCAGCAGATCGCATTCGTTCACGTCGACCTTGTTGCCCACGGAGCAAACCTTGCTGACGCCCATCAGGCCATGGCTCATAATGTCGAAGAGGAAGGTGGCGGAAAGCAAGCCGCTCTGGACCACGAGAGAAACATCCCCGGGGATCCATTCCCGTTGGCGCGCCCGAGGGTCCATAAACGAAAAGATGCGGTCGTGCTTCACGTCGACGAGCCCCATGCAATTGGGACCCCAAATCCGGATCCGCTTCCCGACGGCCATCTTTCTCAGTTCGGACTGGTATTTGGCCCCCTCCGGACCGGTTTCGGCAAAACCGCTCGATTCGATCATGACCCCGGCAACCCCTCTTGCTGCGCACGCTTCGACGGACGACGTCACCAGCGGAGCGGGAATGAAGATGATTGCCAGATCCAGCGGGTCGGGAACGGCGCTCACGGAGGGATAACAGCGCAAACCGTCGATCTGAGGATAACGGGGATTGACGGGATAGATTCCCCCCCGATATCCGGACAGCAGGTTTTTCAGGATGGCGTTTCCACCCTTGAGCGGATTGGGCGTTGCGCCGATGACGGCGACCCCGCGGGGCGCGAAGAAAAAATCCATACGTTCTCTCTTTGATGTTTTTCGGATTCCCGCCGGTTTGGGAATGACGATGTTTTCGCGAACCTTATTTCATGAAACCCGGCAGAAACAGGGCGATCTGCGGGAAGAATATCAAAAGCAACGCCGTCAGAAGCAACGCAACCATCATGTTGGCCGCCCCCCGGAAGATCGTCTGGAGCGGAACGTCCCGCGCAACTCCGGCAACGACGTAGACGTTGATCCCCACCGGCGGGGTGATCACCCCCATCTCCGCGACCAGAACGATCACGACGCCGAACCAGACAGGATCATAGCCGAGGGTGTTGACCACCGGATAGAAGACCGGGATGGTCAACATGATCATCGCCAGAGAGTCCATCAGGCAGCCGAGGAACAGATAGACCAGGATGACCAGACCGATGATCACGAAGGACGACAGGGGGAGCCCCGCCACCCATTGGCCGATTTGCGCCGGGATGGTCGTCACGGCGAGGAAGTGGCCGAAGACGGTCGCGCCGGCGACGATGACCAGGATCATGCAGGAGATTCGCGTGGTTTCGTTCAGGGAACGCTTGAAACCCTGCCAGCTCAGATGGCGTCCGATCAGCGCAATGACCATCGTTCCGAAGGCCCCGATGCCGGCGGCTTCGGTCGGCGTGAAGAAACCGATGAAGAGTCCTCCCATGACCAGGAAGAAAAGCAGAAAGGTTTCGATCAGGCCGGAGAGTGATGCGATTCGCTCCCGGAAGGACGCCCTGGGCGCGGGGATACATAGATCCGGCTTGAGACGGGTCCAGACCACGATGGTGAGGATGAAAAGAACGGTGAGCAATATTCCGGGCAGGATGCCGGCCATGAAGAGCTTGCCCACGGACTGCTCCGTCATGATCCCATAAATGATGAAGATCGTGCTCGGCGGGATGAGGATGCCGAGACTGCCGCCGGCGGCGATGACGCCTGTGGCCAGCGCAGGATCATAACGGTATTTTTTCATCTCCGGCAGCGCGACGGAAGCCATTGTTGCCGCCGTGGCGCTGGTCGAGCCGCAGATTGCCGAAAACCCGGCGCAGGCCCCGATCGTGGCGATGGCCAGTCCTCCGGGAAGATGCCCCAGAAACTTGTGGGCGGCGTTGAATAGCCGGCCGCTAATTCCCGCGTGGTAGGATATCTGCCCCATCAGGACGAACAGCGGGATGACCGTCAGGTTATAGGAACCGAAGACGGAGAAGAAGTCGCGCGCGAGCAGGTTTAGGGAGGCATCCCAGGAGGTTAACAAGCCGAAACCGAGGAAGCCGACGATGGTCATGACGAATCCGACGGGGATTCGGGCGAACATCAGAACGATGAGGAGCGCGAAGCCGAGGAGGCCTGCGGAGATGGGCGTCATGGTTTCACCGTCCGGATGACGGCGCGCAGGCCGTCGCTCAGCAGGACCAGAACCAGCAGCGCGCATCCGGCCGCGATCCCGTAAATGAACGGGTGGATCGGCATGGTCAGGGTTACCGAGACCTCGCCGCTCTGTCGCATGTCCGCGGCATAGATCCAGCTCTGCCAGGCGATCAGGCCGAACAGGGAAGCGCCGATCAGCGAGGCGACGGCATCGAGGGCGAACTGGATGCGCGCGGGCAGCTTTGCCGCCAGGATTTCGACGGCGATATGTCCTTTTTCCAGCGAGGTCAACGCCAGGGCAAACGAGACGATGAGGGTTCCCAGGAAACCGACGAGTTCATAGGTCCCCGGTATCGGATGACGCAGCAGCCGCAGAAGGACGTCGGCGCAGGTCAGCAGCATCATCGCGACGACCGCGGCGCTGGCCACCGCGTTGAAAAGGCTGCTGACCCGGACGAGTCCTTGATGAATATGGATCATGACGTTTCTTTTCGGTTATTTGTACAGCTTTCCGTATTGGAGGATCAGGGTCTCAACTTCCTTCACCGCCTTGTCGGCGGGCAGCCCTTTGGCCGAAACATCCTTGATGTAGTCGTCAAGGATCGGCCGGACCGCTTTCTTCCACCGGGCGTTTTCCTCCGCGGACAGAGGGACGATTTTGTTCCCCAGGCCGAGGGTGTAGTCGCGTCCTTCCCGGTCGAGCTGGTCCCATACCTTTCCATGGATATCGATCCATTGGGCGCTGACCTCCTCCATAACCTTCCGGACATCGGCGGGGAGGCTGTTCCACTTTTTGAGGTTCATCACGACGAACATTGCCGTTGTGTAACCGATGCCGGAACAATCCGTCGTCGACTTGATCACATCCGCCTGCTTCCAACCCTTCAGGGTCTCGATCGGGGCGAACGTTCCCTCGACGACGCCCTTCTGGAGCGCCTCGTAGGTCTGTCCCTGAGGCATGGCCACCGGTACGGCCCCCAACGCCTCAGCGACCTTGGCGCTCAACCCCGTGGAGCGTATCTTCATCCCCTTGAGCTGTTCCAGTGTGGTGATCGGCTGTTTCGTATGGAGAAGTCCGGGCCCGTGGGCATGGATGTAAAGCAGCTTTACCCCTTCCAGCTCCTTCGGCATGAACTTCTTGAAGAACTCGTTGGCGACACGGGTTGCCACCCGGCCGTTTGGGTATCCCATCGGCAGATCGAGGACCTCCATGATCGGGAAACGTCCCCGCGTGTAAGCAAAGCAGGACATGCCGATATCGGAGATCCCCTTCAGAGTTCCGTCGAAACACTGGTCCGCCGGGGTCAGCGCCCCGCCCGCCAGCACGTTGATCTTGAGCTGTCCGCTGGTCCTTTTTTCAATTTCCCTCGCCCAGGCTTCGCCTTCCTTTGCCTGGCCGTGGCTCGCCGGGAAGAAGACACTGTAGGTGAGCTGCGTCGTTGCGGCCCGCACTTCGGAAGCGCCTGTCGGCGCGAAAACGACGGCTGCCATCAGAACCGTCGTGATGATGGTAAGCCATGACTTTTTCATAAGTTCTCCTTTTCCGTCTGTTGGATTCGCAATGGGTTCCGCGGAGCGAACGCCGATTGCATTCGGGTTATGCTTCCCCTTTTCGGGGAAGCAACCGTCGGGACGGTTTTTGCTGCAACATACAGGATATAACGCGGGTGATCTTTTGGGAAGGCCTGCTGGACCATCGGCATCCATGACGGTCAGCAGGCATCAATACATATAGATATTGACGCTGGCAGGGACAAAGTTGGATTCGAGCAATAACGAATGCATGTTCAATCTGTCCGTGAAAAATGAGAACAACGGACGCTCTCATAATGAATATCGAACATCCTGTCAAGGATTATTTTTTTTCGCCTGTTCCTTCAATCTTTCGAGTTCTTCCCGGTACTGCTCCGCCTGGGCCTTGACCTGATCGATCTCTTGCTGGGTCTTGTGCATTTTCTCTTCCTGTTTCTGCCGTTCCTCTTTTGCCCTGTCCTGGATGGCATCGAGACCGACGTAGACCGCGAGAATGCCGCCCATAATCAGGATAATCGGAACACCGCCCTTCAGGATGATGATAAAGTCGTTCCACCACAGAGAAAACCCGATCACCCCCACCACAATCGACACCACACCGCTGATAAGCAGGGCCATGGCCAAAACCTCCTGATCCTCCGACCGCTCCGCGGGTCTCCGCGAAAAAAGTCCGATGGAATTTGAAAAAGCATCCGACCGCAGCGAGATACCATCTGATTTCTCTTTTATCACGGGAAAGGGAGGTTTGGCAAGATGAAACTCTGTCGACCGAAAATCGCTCGCAGGATGATCTCATGAAACGTTGCGCAACCGGGACATCGGATCCTGAAGGCATTCCATAAAAAATCCTTGATTAATGGGTTTTCTCAAACTATGATCGCGTTGCCTTCCGGGAAAGCGAGGCATATCTATCGAAAAGAAATCATCAACGGGGTCATTCATGATCGAACCGAATTTTGAAAAAGGAGAAGGATTGGTGCCGGTCGTGGTCCAGGAACATCAGACGGGCGATGTTCTGATGCTGGCCTATATGAACCGGGAGTCCTGGCGGAAAACGCTTGAAACGGGGAAGGCCCACTTTTGGAGCCGTTCCCGGAAAAGTCTCTGGTTGAAAGGAGAGACCTCCGGCCATCTGCAGCTCGTGCGGGAGGTCTGTTTGGATTGTGATCAGGACGCCGTCCTGCTGAGGGTGGAACAGTTGGGCGGTGCGGCCTGTCACACCGGTCATCGCTCCTGTTTCTATCGAAAAAGGTCCGACGGGGAGTTTATCGAAGTCGGGGAACCAATTTTTGATCCGAAGGATGTATACAAATGAAGAAATTGAAACTGGGTATCCCGAAGGGAAGCCTGGAAGCCAATACGGTGGATCTATTCAAGCGGGCGGGCTGGCGCATCACCTACGACAGCCGGAGCTATTTCCCCGATATCGACGATGACGAAATCTCCTGCCTGTTGGTCCGAGCCCAGGAGATGTCCCGCTATGTCGCGGACGGAACGCTGGATCTCGGTTTGACCGGCCAGGACTGGATTATCGAAAACGAATCGGATGTCGTGTCCGTTCAGGACCTGATCTACTCCAAGACCTCGACGAGGCAGGCGCGTTGGGTGCTGGTCGTCCGGGAGGACTCGCCGATCCGTTCGATCGAGGATATGGAGGGAAAGCGGTTGTCGACGGAGTTGGTCAACTTCACGAAACGCTACTTTGCCGAGCGCAAGATCCGGGTTCAGGTCGAGTTCTCCTGGGGTGCGACCGAAGCCAAGGTGGTCGAGGGGTTGGTGGATGCGATCGTCGAGGTGACGGAAACGGGGAATACCATCCGGGCCAACAAGCTCAAGATCATCCATGAATTGCTGAGAACCAACACCCAACTCATCGCGAATCGTGAAGCGTGGGGAGATCCCTGGAAAAGACAGAAAATCGAGCAGATCCGTCTGTTGCTCAACGGTTCGCTGCAGGCGATGGGAAAGGTGGGACTGAAGATGAACGTCTCGCGGGAGAATCTCGGCGGGCTCGTGATCCTGCTGCCTGCCCTGAAGGCGCCGACCATCTCCAACCTTCATTCGAAGGATTGGCTGGCGGTGGAAACCATCGTCAGCGGCAACATCGTCCGCGATCTGATTCCGCTGCTGAAAGAGGCGGGCGCCGAGGGGATCATCGAGTACCCCCTGAACAAGGTCATCTGAGGGAGGCGAGACCATGAGAAAGGCGACCATCCGGAGAAAAACCGCGGAGACGGAGATTTCCGTAGCGATCGTTCTGGACGGGAAAGGAGAAGGCCGGATCGACACCACGATCCCCTTTCTCGACCACATGTTGAACCTCTTTGCACGACACGGATTCATCGATCTGGAGGTGCGGGGGCGCGGAGATACCGCGGTCGATGATCATCACCTCGTGGAGGACCTTGGGATTTGCCTGGGCCAGGTCGTGCGGAAGGCCCTCGGAGAACGAAAAGGAATCGGCCGATACGGTTCGGCGCTGGTTCCGATGGATGAAAGCCTCTGCCGGGTGGCGATGGATCTCTCCGGCCGACCCTGCCTGGTCTGGGCGGCCGACCTCGGCGCGACCAGGATCGGGGAATTCGATCCGTCCCTGCTTAGAGAATTTTTCAAATCATTCTCAGACCATAGCGGAATCACATTGCATGTCAATCTCATCTATGGTACGAACAGCCATCATATGGCCGAGGCGATTTTCAAGGCCTTTGCACGCGCTTTCCGCGAGGCGGTCGCGATCGACGAACGAATCGAGGGAGTCCTGTCCACCAAAGGTTCCCTGGAGGTTTGAAGGCCGCGAATCGAATCGGCCGTTTGGGTTTGTATCCCAGGGGTGGTAAGGGCCTCATGGCAAAGGCAAGGGGGGGTGAAATCATCAAAAAATCGTCCTGCTTCCGAAGGTTTTTCCACATTCTGTTGATCATCGGGTTTTTCTCGACGCTCGTCGCTTGTCACCATCGTCAGGATGAAGGCATTGCGGTTCCCGAAGGGAGGATCGCATTCGACCGGATCGCGGTGCTTCCCTTTCAACAGATCGTCCCCGAAGAGCTGCACGGCGGCTCCGTGAGCTGCCCCCTCTGCGGGGTGATTTTCAACGCCATGAGAACCGCCGGAACTCCTGAGGCCATGGTGGAGAAGCGCTTCTTGGAGCAACTGGAAAAAAGAAAACCGAAATTCCGTGTGATCGCGGGGGACCGTGTCGCCGGGATGTATAAACGCGTTTCCTCGGAGTCTCTCAAGGCCCCGCTCCGTCAGATCCTGCGCAATGTGGGAAGCGAATTGGGAGCGGAGGGAATCGTGATCGGATATCTCTACCGATTCCGGGAGAGAAAGGGGGCATCCTTCTCCGTTGAGCAGCCGGCGTCGGTTGCGCTGGAGATCCACCTGCTCCGGGTTGAGGATGGGGTTCTGGTCTGGCGGGCCGCCTTTGACCGGACGCAGAGTTCGCTGATGGAGGATCTCCTGCAGATCGGCTCCTTCTACCGGGAGAAGGCAAGGTGGGTTACGGCGGAAGAACTTGCGGATGAAGGTCTGGAGAAGATCTTGGAGAGCTTTCCCGGTCTACCCTGAGCGTTTTGGAAATCCCGAATCGCCGGACCTGAACGGAATTTCCCTCACGGTGGAAATTCTTTCTTTTTTTAGAGGATCTTGCGATGATGGTCATCCCCGCGATTGATTTGAGGGGGGGCCGTTGCGTGCGCCTGCGGCAGGGCGACCTCAACCGGGAAACCGTTTACGCGGATGATCCGGTGGCGACGGCAGCGGCCTGGAAGCGGCAGGGCGCCGAACGGTTGCACGTGGTGGATCTGGACGGCTCGTTCGCGGGCATTCCCCGCCATGAGGCGGTCATCCGCGAGATGGTCGCGGAAACGGGCCTGCCGATCCAGGTGGGGGGCGGCATCCGAAACATGAAAACCGTGGAATCCTATCTCGGGACGGGGGTCCGGTGGGTGATCCTCGGAACATCCGCTCTCCTGGATCCGTCGTTCGCCCATGAAGCCTGTCGTATGTTTCCGAACCGGGTGATTCTGGGAATCGACGCGGACGGAGGTCGCGTCGCCGTTCGGGGATGGACGGAAAGAACGGAAGAAACCGCGATAGCGCTGGCGCGCCGGTTTATGGACGATGGGCCCGCCGCCCTGGTCTATACGGACATCGCCCGGGACGGTATGGAAACCGGCGTGAACGTCGAGGCGACGGGGGAGCTGGCCGATGCGGTCGGGATCCCGGTGATCGCCTCGGGTGGGGTGTCGGGGGGTAACGATATCGAGAGGCTCCTGCCCCTGGAGAAGCGGGGCGTTGTCGGCGTGATTGCGGGGAAGGCCCTTTATACCGGCGCTCTGTCCCTCGCTGAGGCGATCGAACGGACAAGGGGTCGGGTACGAGATGCGTAACGTGAACGCCGGCGCGTTTCATCCGGGAGGGCGATTTCCAAAGGTCTCGATGAGGGAGGTGCGCATGGAAGGGTGCTTGTTCTGCAAAATAGCGGCCGGGACGATTCCCTGCCGGAAGGTGTATGAAGATGAGCGGGTGCTGGCCTTTGAGGACATCCAGCCGATGGCCCCGGTTCATATCGTCATCATCCCCAGAAAGCACATCGCCACGCTGATGGACGAGGATTCGGACGAAATGGCGGATCTGCGGGCGATGATGGCCGCCGCCCAAGCGGTTGCCCGTTTGAAGGAGGTCGACCGGCGGGGGTTCCGGGTGGTGATCAACTGCAATGAAGAGGGAGGGCAGGTTGTTCCCCACCTCCACATGCATCTGTTGGGTGGCCGGAAACTTCGGGACGGCCTCGCCTGAAAGCATCGCCCGTCATTGACAAAAGGAGAAGATGATCTATGTTAACCGGACGGGAGGCCCAAAGGTCATGACATTCAAAGACAGAATCGAACAGGAGATGATCCTGGCGGCCAAGGCGACGGACAAGGTTCGGCTGTCGACGTTGCGCATGCTGAAGAATGGTCTGCACAATCGCGAAATCGATCTGAAACGCGAGCTGAACGAGGCTGAATTCCTTCAACTTCTCTCCTCCATGGTCAAGCAACGGAGGGACTCCATCGAACAGTTTGAGAGGGGCGGCAGGGCCGATCTCGTCGAGAAGGAAGAGGCGGAACTCAAAGTGATCCGTGAGTTTATGCCGGCGCAGATGTCCGAAGAGGCACTCGATGAAATCATTGCCGAGGCGATCCGGGAGACGGGCGCCGCGGGTGTGCGCGATATCGGAAAGGTGATGAAGGTTCTGATGCCGAAGGTGGCCGGCAAGGCTGACGGCAAAACGGTCGGCGACAAGGTCAAACGGGTATTGTCCGCATAGGGGGTTGTCCTTTGAAGGGGTCGATTCCCGAGGATAAGATCGAGGAGGTCCGGCGACGCGTCGATATCGTTTCCATGATCGGGGAGTATGTGACCCTGAAGAAAGCGGGACGGAATTTTCTCGGACTATGTCCCTTTCACCGCGAGAAAACCCCTTCCTTTACGGTCAGTCCGGACAAACAGATGTTCTACTGCTTCGGCTGCGGCGAGGGAGGGAATGCGGTTTCCTTTCTGATGAAGCTCAACCATCTGACCTTTCCCGAGGCGGTCCGTCATTTGGCGGGAAAGACGGGAGTGGCCATTCCCGAACGGCCCTTGAGCCGCGCGGAACGGGAACACGGGACACTGGCGGAACAGATTCGCCGGATCAACGAACTTGCGGCGGGCCATTTTGAAAGAACGCTCCAATCGCCGGCGGGCGAGCCATCCCGGGAGTATCTCCGGAAGAGGGGAGTCGAAGCGGAAACGATCGGCACGTTCCGAATCGGTTTTGCCCCGGAGGGGTGGAGCCATCTCCTTGATTTTCTGGATCGGAAAGGGATTTCGGCGAAGCTGGTCGAACAGGCCGGTCTTGCGGTGCAACGCGGATCGGGGAAAGGATTTTACGACCGGTTTCGCGGGAGATTGATGATCCCCATTGAAGACGTCAACGGTCACGTGATTGCCTTCGGCGGCCGGGTTTTGGGGGAAGGCGAACCGAAATACATGAACTCCCCCGAATCGGCGGTTTATACGAAGGGAAACAATCTATACGGGCTTTCCCGTACACGGGAGGCGATCCGGCAAGCCGGTTTCGCGCTGCTCGTCGAAGGATATTTCGACCTGATCGCCCTCTGGGGCGCCGGCATCCGGAATGTGGTGGCCACGCTCGGAACGGCGCTGACCCGTTCCCAGGTCGACCTGCTTCGGCGTTATGCGCCCCGCGTCGTGGCGGTTTTCGATCCGGATGAAGCCGGACGGAAGGCTTTGGCAAGAAGCATGGAACTGTTTCTGGCGGGAAATGTCCATGCCAGG
>JAQTRB010000027.1 GCA_028712015.1 Syntrophales bacterium | reverse complement strand
CGGTGCCGGAGGGGATCGTCTTCGTTCGAATCGATCCGAAGACCGGCGAACCGGCAAGGCTCTGGACCCACGGGGCGATCTATGAATGCTTTCTCGAAGGAACGACGCCCGAAGACGCCGAAACGATCGAACCCGCCAAGGTTCCCGGAATGGCAAACCGTTCCGACCCTGGCCCTTCTTCCGAGCCGGCGACGCCTATGGCGGCCCTCGGGCGTTAGGACGATCGAAAGATAATCGAAAGATTGAGGGGTCCCCGTGACAATCCCATCCATATCGCAACTGTGCCGAAATCCCCAGGACGTCACGACGAATGACGCGATCCTATTGAATGCCCTGCAGTCCCTGTCCGTGATCCAGGACGATCAAGTCCAGAAAAGGCTGCTGAAAGAATTGATCCGGGGATACGTCCTTCTCGAAAAAAGGGTGGATGAGCTGCTGAAGAACACGCTTCCCGAGATGGTTGCCGATGAAATCAAAGAGAGAGGACGCTTCACGCCTCGTTCTTACGACTGCTCGATCATCTTTTTCGACATCGTAGAGTTTACCCGCATGGCGGAAGAGATCCCCGGGAAAAGACTCATTGAACTGCTGAACATCATCAGCCGCGGGTTGGACGACTTGGTCGCGAGCCACCGCGGAACGAAGATCAAGACGATCGGCGACGCCTATATGGCTGTGTTTGGCGCTCCCCGCGAATATGCGGATCATGCACGGATGGCCGTGAAAACCGGGCTGGAGGCGTTCAAGTTGCTCGCTCTCTTCAACCGTCATTACGGGCAGAAGGTCGCCGTTCGCATCGGCATTCATACCGGTCTCGTCATGGCCGGCGTTATCGGAAAAGAACGCATGCAGTTCGATATCTTCGGCGACAATGTCAACATTGCCTCGCGATACGAGTCTTCCGGAAGCGCGGGGAAGGTGAACGTCTCGCAGGAGACCTACCTCCGAACCCGTGATTTCTTCGAGTTCGAGGAGAGAGGGGAGATCGCTTTGAAAAACAAAGACGGCATGAAGGCCTATTTTGTCGTGAGGGAACGCTGATGCAACCGATCAAGCAACAATACGAACGCCCGGTCGAAATCGCGGATCGCGTCTTCTGGGTAGGGTTCCATGACGCGATATCAAATCTCCATTGCAATCCCTACCTCGTCGTGGAAGGGGATCAGGCGGTGTTGATCGATGCGGGAAGCCGTCCCGATTTTGCCGTCGTCATGATGAAGATCCTGCAGACGGGCGTCTCTCCGGAGAAGGTCATGGCCCTGATTTATCAGCATCCGGATCCCGATCTGTGCGGCTCCATGTCCAACATGGTGGACATCTGCACAAATCCGGAACTGCGGATCCTCTCCGAGTCCGAAAACAACATTTTTTTAAGTTATTATATCGAAAAAGAGAAGCGCGGTTTGATGCAATCCGTCAATGAATACGACTTCCAATTCGCCCTCGGCGGCCGGACCCTTCGTTTTTTCAAGACCCCCTTTGCGCATTCCGCGGGCAGTTTCGTCACCTATGACGAACAAACGAAGACCCTTTTCACCAGCGACCTGTTCGGCAGCCGGTCCGATCAGTGGGATCTCTTTCTCCGGTTCAACGATGACTGTTCCGTTTGCGAGGACTATGGCCGCTGCAAGGAATATTGCCCGTTTCCGGACATCCTGGAATTTCACCGGAAGGTGATGCCTTCCGGGAAAGCCCTGAGGCATGCCATGAATGTCATCGGCGGCATCGACGTCGAGCGGATTGCGCCGCAACACGGGAGCATTCTGACCCGAAAGCGGGACATTCGATTGCTCATTGAGCGGCTGGGGAACCTGACCGGGGTTGGAATCGACGGTCTTGCGTAAATTCGAAAAAACGTCTTGACAAGGTCCGTCGATTATTGTAGAGGCTTCACGAATGTTTTTGGGAAAGGTGTCTGTATGATCCATCAATCGTTGTCGAACAGCCTGCTTCTCGTACTGGACGGTGTCGTACTCGTACGCGCGGGGGCTGCCGCTCGACGTCTTTGATGGATTGACCATAAAATGACGCGAGCCGCGAGCCCCTGAAGGGCCGCGGCTTTTTCGTTTTTTCTCAAGCCGCGGTTCGGCGGAACCGGCGGCTTTTTTATTTTTCATGGAAAGGAGCGCAACATGGGTACCATCGGTGCGGACATTGTTTTGAAAACCCTGACGGAGGAGGGGGTGGAGGCGATCTTCGGCTATCCCGGGGCCAACACCCTGCCGCTTCACGACCGCCTGGCTGAAGGCCCTATCCGTCACTACCTGATGCGACACGAACAGGCGGCGGCCCATGCCGCCGACGGCTACGCCCGCGTCACCGGCAAAGTGGGGGTCTGTCTGGCCACATCCGGTCCCGGCGCCACAAACCTCGTCACGGGGATCGCGACCGCCTACATGGATTCGACGCCGCTCGTCGCGATCACGGCCCAGGTCGACAGCGATCTTTGGGGCCGCGACGCCTTTCAGGAAACGGATATCATCGGGATCACCATGCCGATCACGAAGCACAGTTTCATGGTGCGCGATGTAACCCAGCTCGCATCGTCGCTTCGACAGGCCTTCCAGCTCGCCAGTACCGGCCGGACCGGCCCCGTTCTGGTCGATATCCCGAAGGATATTCTCAGCGCCCCCTGCGGCGATCAGCCGAAACGGGTTCCGGCGGCCCCTTCGAAACGGATCGAGAACCCGGAACAGCTCGAGAGGATCGCCCAAGCCCTCAACCGGAGCGAACGGCCGGTCATCATCATCGGCGGAGGGGTCAAGCTGGGCGACGCCTGTGAACGGGCAAGCGAGTTCGTGCAGAAGGCGCAGATCCCGTTTGTCACGACGATGATGGGGATCGGGTCGGTCGCCTCCGCGAACGGCTTCAACCTCGGTTTTATCGGCATGCATGGAAACGAATTGGCCAACCGGACGATCCACCAGGCCGACTTCATTCTTGCGCTGGGCACCCGCTTCACGGAACGCAGCACCTCCGTGATCGAGGAGTTCGCCCCGCTGGCCACCGTCGCCCAGATCGACATCGACCCCACCTCCATCGGAAAAAACATCAAGGTGGACCTCGCCTACGAGGGAGACATCCAGGACGCGCTGACGGCGCTCATCCCGCTGATCGCTCCCCATGCGCGGGAGGAATGGATGGGAAGAATTCGCGCCGAGCGAGACCTCCAGGAGGCGAAACTCAAGGATGGGGGCTGCGGGCAGGCGGGAAACCTGATCCGGAAGATCCAGGCCGCGATGCCCCGGGAGGCCATCGTCATTCCGGATGTGGGGCTCAATCAGATCTGGACGGTTCGCACCTGGCAGAGTCATTCTCCCCGAAGCCTGCTGACGAGCGGCGGTATGGGGACGATGGGCTTCTCCGTTCCGGCCGCCATCGGCGCCAAGGTGGGCGCCCCGGACCGGGAGGTGATCGTCATCTGCGGCGACGGAGGTTTCTACATGAATATTCAGGAGTTGGCAACGATCAGCGCTTACCGCCTGCCGATCAAGATCGTTGTGATCAACAACGGCCACCTGGGAATGATCCGACAGATTCAGGATCTCTTCTATGAAGCGCGTTTCACGGAGAGCGAGTTGGGCGACAAGACGGACCTGACCGCCGTCGCCCGGGGATTCGGCGTCCCGGCGGAGCGGGTGGCGGTGGACGAAGACCCGAAGGAGGCGATCGCCCGCATGGCTTCCGCGGAGGGTCCCTACATGATCGAGGCGATGGTCGATCAGAACAATTACGTCTACCCGATCATCCCCCCGGGTTGCTCGAACATGGAGATGATCTGCGGGAAATAGGGGATTTGGGCGATGGCCATCGCCCAAATCTGGGGGGAAAAGGCAAGGAAAGAAGGAAAGTGAGGAATCAAGAACATGGCCATTCAAGAACGCACCATCTCCCTGCTCGTAAACAACCAGCCGGGCGTGCTCTCGCGCATCGCCGGCATCTTCAGCAGCCGCGGCTACAATATCCGGAGCCTCTGCGTCGCCGAAACGACGAACCCGGAGGTTTCCCGGATCACGCTCACCAGCCGCGCCGAGAGCGATTTCACGGAGAAGATCAAGAAACAACTGGAAAAGCTCGTCGATGTCATCTCCATCGCCGATTTCACGGGCGCCCCCTCGGTTCAGCGGGAGCTGATGCTGATCAGCCTCCGCCTGAACGAGGAGAATCGCCAGGAAATCCTCCGGGCCATTGACGTCTTCGGCTGCCGGGTCGTCGCAATGAGCGGCGATTCCCTGATCATGGAAATTACGGCGAACAAGGACAAGACGGCGGCCATTCTCCGATACTTCGAACCCTTCGGCGTGGAGGAGATGAACCGGACCGGGGCGATCGCCGTCTTCCGCCGGCAGCAGGAATAATCGGCGTTTCCGCCGCGCACGGCGGGAAGAACGGGAAAATGAGCGGGGCGAGGGTTCCTGTCGCGGATTGCCGCCGCGGAATCATGATCCTCGCCGGAATCGTTTTCAACGGGGTCGGGGCGACCCCTTTACCACGGCCGGAGCACCGGCCGAGTTTAGCGAAAAGGAGAAGAAAATGGCAAAAATCAATTTCGGCGGGGTGTGGGAAGAGGTCGTGACCTCTGATGAATTTACGTTGAGTCGGGCACAGGAAGTTTTGAAGGGCGAGACGGTGGCCGTCCTCGGCTACGGAGTACAGGGACCGGGGCAGGCGTTGAACCTCCGGGACAACGGCATCCGGGTGATCGTGGGACAGCGGGAGGGAGGCGCCACCTGGAAAAAGGCGGTCGAGGACGGTTTTGTTCCCGGAAAGACCCTTTTCCCGGTCGAGGAGGCCGCGAAGCGGGGGACGATCATCGAGTACCTCCTCTCCGACGCGGGACAGGCGCAGATGTGGCCGATTCTGAAACCTTATCTGACCAAAGGAAAGACCCTCTATTTTTCCCATGGCTTCTCCATTACCTACCGGGAGCAGACCGGCGTCATTCCGCCGCCGGACATCGATGTCGTCCTTGTCGCGCCGAAGGGATCGGGGAGATCGCTTCGCGTGAACTTCCTCGATGGAAGCGGCATCAACTCCAGCTATGCGATCTTCCAGGACGCAACCGGGAAGGCAACCGACAAGACCCTGGCCTTGGGCATTGCCATCGGATCGGGTTACCTCTTCCCGACGACCTTCGAGAAGGAGGTGTTCAGCGACCTGACGGGTGAACGCGGGATTTTGATGGGCGCGCTGGCGGGCGTCATGGAGGCGCAGTACAATGTTCTGCGGAAAAACGGCCACAGCCCGAGCGAAGCCTTCAACGAAACCGTCGAAGAGCTGACCCAGAGCCTGATCCGCCTCGTCGCGGAAAACGGGATGGACTGGATGTACGCCAACTGCAGCACCACCGCGCAGCGGGGCGCGCTCGACTGGAAGGGGCCCTTCCGCGACGCCGTCGCACCGGTCTTCGACAGGCTCTACGAAAGCGTCCGCAGCGGCGAGGAGACGAGAATCGTCCTGTCGGTGAACAACGCCCCCGATTACCGCAAAAAGCTCAACGCCGAGCTCGATGCGATGCGCAACACCGAAATGTGGCAGGCGGGCGCCGCCGTCCGGGCGCTGCGGCCGGAAAACCGGAAGAGATAAATCACCCGCTTCGCGGCAACATTCCCACCCGGCATCCCCCTTTTCCACGAGGGAGGGATGCCGGGTTTTTTCTTCTTCATATCCCGACCTCGAATGCTCGCACGAGGGGAGGAGCTCGCTATTTCAGAAAAAATTCAGAAAAAATCTGTTTGACTTTTTAAAGCAAAAATCGTTTGATATCATCGGAAGGTTTTTTTACGTCTTCAACCTATTCGCAAAATCAAGATGTTACACGGGGAGAAACGCCCGTAGTGTATGGATCTTGTCCGGCGGCTGTCTTTCAAGGCATTTCTCGAACAAACCACATGGAAAGGAGAAGGGCAATGAAGATCATGACCTTGGGTTGGAGATTGGCGCTGACCTGTTGCATCGTGATGGTGATGTGTTTCCCCGCCTGGGGTCGGACGATCAAGATCGGTGTGATCGGTCCGATGCAGTTTGTCCAGGGCAAGGGGCATTGGGCGGGCGCCACCATGGCGGCCGATGAGATCAATGCCCGGGGAGGCGTCCAGGTCGGCGGTGAAAAAATGAAGATCGAGTTGATCAAGGCCGATTCCAACGAGTTCATCAATGTCGCCGATGCCACCAACGCCATGGAACGGCTGATGACGCAGGACAAGGTGGATTTCGTCGTTGGCGGTTTCCGGACCGAGGCCGTCTTCCCGATGCAGGACATCGCCATGGACTATAAAAAGATCTTCATCGATTGCGGGGCCGCAACCACGGCCCTGTGCACCCGTGTCGCCGAAAATTACAACCGCTACAAATACTTCTTCCGGCAAACCCCGTTCAACGACATTTATCTGGTGCGGACCAGCTTCGCCCATCTGGCCATGGCGGCAGCCGTGATGAAAAAGGAGTTGAATGTCCCCATCAAGTGCGCCATCGTGGCGGAAAAGGCCGCCTGGACGGACGGCATGATCAAAGCGGCCCAGGCCACGATTCCCAAGCTGGGGATGGAGCTGGTCGGGACATGGCAGCCGTCCGACAAGGCAACGGATGTAACGGCCGAGCTGTCGGCCATCCAGAAAAGCGGCGCCAACGTCGTCTTTACGATCTTTTCAGCCTCGGTGGGCATCACCTTTGCCCGTCAGGCCGGAGAACTAAAAATTCCCGCTGCCCAGGTCGGCATCAACGTGGAAGCCCAGAAGGACGGTTTCTGGGAAGCCACCAAGGGTATGGGGAATTACGTCTTTACGACCAATACCTATTGCCGAGGGGTTGAATACAACGAATTGACGACACCCTTCATGGACAAATTCATCAAAAGATTCAATGAAACCCCGACCTACACGGCCGGCGGCACCCATGACGCCATCCTGTATGCCCTGGTCCCCAGCATCGAGGCCGTGGGGAGCCTGGATGCGGACAAGATTGTCGCCCATCTGGAAAACCGCGAGTATAAGGTGCCCAGCGGCATCGTCAAATATGAAAAGACCAAGGACGGCAAGCCGACCCATGATTTGACCTGGGGCCCCGGTTATCTGACCAGCCTGGGCGTCCAATGGCAGGACGGCAAGCTGGTCGGGGTTTGGCCCAACAAGTGGAAGCTCGCGCCGGACGGACCGGAGGCCACCTACAAAGGGATCGTTCCGATGAAACTGCCGCCCTGGCTGAAAAAGTAATCGCCATCCAGCGCATTTCCTGAGGCATGATGAATATCCTCATTACCGGTCTGATCACGGGCAGCATGCTGGCCTTGCTGGCCATCGGGTTCTCGCTCATTTTCGGCGTGGCCCGCATCGTCAACATCGCCCACACGGCTTTCTACATGGTCGCCGCCTACTGCATTTATTACCTGTCGGTCAGAGTGGGCCTGAATCCGCTGCTGTCCATGCTGACTGCCGTTGCGGCGGTGACCGTATTGGGCCTGCTGGTTTACAAGTTTCTCATCGACCCGATCCGCGAACATGAAGGCGCCGTCCTGATCGCCACGATCGCGTTGGCCATGGTGTTCCAGGAGGTCACCCTGCGGTTGTTCACCGGGGATTACCGGACCGTGGACTTCCTGATCACGGGATTTTTTACGGTCGGGGGGGTCAAGGTCTTTTATCAGCAACTGCTGACCTTCGGCGTGGTGCTTGTAACCCTGGGCGCCGTTTGGTTCCTGTTGATGAAGACCAGACTGGGGCTGGCCATTCGTTCCATGGCGGAGGACCGGGAGGTGGCCAATCTCATGGGAATGAACGAGAGCCGCCTGGCCATGATCACGTTGGGGATTTCCGTCGCGCTCGCCGGCCTGACCGGCGCCGTCCTCGCCCCGTTGACCGTCCTGAATCCCTATATGTGGATGGAGCCCCTGATCATCATGATGGCCGTCGTCGTTCTGGGCGGCCTGGGCAGCATCAAGGGAAGTTTCGTGGCGGCCTTCATCCTGGGATTTACGGAAGCCCTCGTGGTTTTTCTCGTTCCCAAAGGGGCCTTCCTCAAGGGGTCCGTGGCCCTGACGATCATGATCCTGGTTCTGCTGATCCGGCCGGAGGGCCTCTTCGGCGTCTCTTTTGAGGAGGAGAGGTAGCCATGGGCCTTGCCCTGTTTTACGTGAAGAAATTTTTCAAAATCGTCCGCAACGAGGTGCTGGTCCTGCCGAGCCGGGTCGTCGTCGGTCTTTTTTTTATCGTCCTGCTCGGACTACCGTTGATCACCCAGGATCCCTACATTGTCCGGATCGTTATTCTGACCAGCATCTTTGCCATTCTGGCCGCCAGCTGGGATCTGCTGTCCGGGTTCACGGGCCAGATGAATTTCGGCCATGCGCTGTTCTTCGGGGTCGGGGCCTACTCATCGGCCCTGATCAATCTCCATGCCCATATCCCTCCGTGGGGCAGCGTCCCGCTGGGCGCCGTCGTCGCGGTCCTGGCCGGGCTGATTGTCGGTATCCCCTGCCTGCGGCTGAAACACACCTATCTGGCCCTGACCACCCTGGCGTTTCCGATTATTCTGACCGGCATCATTTTCGCGCTTCCCCAATATACGGGCGGCGAATTCGGCCTCTCCGGGGTAACCCGTTTTACAAACTCCCTGATCGGCAACTATTATCTCCATGTCGTCACCATGCTGGTCACGGCCGTCGTCATGTGGAAAATCACCGATTCCAACACGGGGATCATTTTCCACGCCATCCGGGAGGACGAACTGGCCGTCAAGGCCTCCGGCATCAACACGACCCGGTACAAGCTTTTGGCCTTCAGTCTGAGCGGTTTTTTTGCCGGCATTGCGGGCGGGCTCTACGCGCATTACATGCGGATCGCCGGGCCCTCCACGCTGGAGGTTTCCATGTCGTTCATGGTGGTGATCTGGGCGATTTTCGGCGGGGCGGCAACGATCTACGGCCCCATCGGGGCGGTTTTCATCCTCTATCCCCTGCTGGAGTTTTTCCGCATTTGGCCCGAGTACCGGACGATGATCTTTGCGGCGGTCGTGCTGGTGATCCTTTTGTACATGCCGGAAGGGTTGATTCACTGGATCCGGGACAAGATCGAGACGGAATGTCCCCGGTGTAAAATCAGAAACGCGGCCACGCGGAAGACATGCCGGGTCTGCACCGCGGGTCTGGATTGACGGAACAGGGGGACGAGGGTTCAACAACCTTCGCCGTCTGAAATGGGGTCACTTCAACACCATATGAGGGATTTGACTATGGATCCGAAAGAGTTCTATCTGTCCAAACCCTGGCTAAAATACTACTCGGAAGGCGTGCCGGCCGAAATCAACGTCCTCGACATATCGGTTCCCGATCTCTTCGACCGAATCGTGGAAAAATATGGAGACAAACCCGCGCTGATCTTTTACGGAAAAAAGATCAACTACCGGGAGCTCCGGGAGCTGGTCGACCGTCTGGCGACCGCCCTGGCGGATCTGGGGGTCGGCAAGGGGGATACCGTAGCCCTGTACCTTTTGAACAGCCCCCAGTATGTCATCGCGTATTTCGCCACCCTCCGGCTGGGCGCCCGGGTCACCCCCATCAGTCCGGTCTATACCAGCATCGAGGTGAAACACCAGATCGAGGACAGCGAGGCCCGGACCGTCGTCTGTCAGGACATTCTCTTTGACAATCTGGACAGGGCCGGGGTTCATCTGGAACGGGTGATTTTGACCAGCATCGACGAATACCTGCCCGCCTTGAAGAAATGGCTCGGCAAGGGCGCCAAGGCCAAAGGCGGCGGCGGGAAATCGGCCCTTTCGGCCGAACTTCTGAAAAGGAAGGGCGTCTACTCCTTTCAGGTACTTCTGAAAAAGCATCCCCCAACGCCCCCCCCGGTGACGATCGACCCGCGGAAAGATCTGGCGGTCCTGCCCTACACCGGGGGAACGACCGGGCTTCCGAAGGCGGCCATGTTGACCCATCGCAATCTCGTCGCCCTCCAGGGGCAGGCCTTGTCCTTCTGGCCCATCCTGGAGGAGGGGAAAGAGGTCATCATGGCCTTTCTGCCTTTTTTCCATATTTACGGTCAGGTGGTCGTCATGCTCGGCGGGCTGGTTCAGGGGGCCACCCTGATTCTGTTCACCACCCCGGATATCGATCAAATTCTTACGGCCATGGAGCGCTATCAGGCCTCCGCTTTCTATGGCGTGCCGACCCTCTTTGAATACCTCAAGGAGTACGAAAAAACGGACAGGGTCGACTGGAAGCGTCTCAAAATGCTCGTCTGCGGGGCCGACACCCTCCACGAATCGACCATCGATGCCTGGGAAAAGCGCACCGGGGCCAAGATTTTCGAAGGGTACGGCATGACCGAAACCACGGCCGTCAGTCACAGCACCCCCCTCCACCGGCACAAGCGGGGATTTTTCGGGGTGCCGCTGCCGAATGTCAAGGCCGCCGTTATCGATCCGGATGGAACCGGATTCTTCCCCGTGGGAGAGGTGGGTGAAATGATCCTGTCCGGTCCGAACATCATGCAGGGATATTGGAAACGGCCGGAGAGCACGAAAGAGTCCATGATCGAAATCGACGGGGAGATCTGGATGCGCACCGGCGATTTGGTCAGCATGGACGAGGAGGGGTATTTCCATTTTTTCGACCGCAAGCGGGACCTGATCAAATACAAGGGATATTCGGTTTTCGCCAGGCACGTGGAGGAGGTCCTCTATCAGCATCCGCAGATCAAAGCCGCCGGCGTGGTCGGCGTGCCGGAGCCCTCGGTGGGCCATCTGATCAAGGCCTACGTGGTCCTCGAAAGCGAGGCCCGGGGCAAGGTTTCGGAAGGGGAAATCATCGAATTTTGTTGCCGGAAACTGGCCCACTACAAGGTGCCCAAGATTGTCGAGTTCCGGGGGGAGCTTCCCAAGACCGATGTGGGCAAGGTCTCCCGCCGGGAACTGAGGGAAGAGGGCGAGGGGTCTTGATATGGCCGAGCCTTTTCTCGAAGTGAAAGCGCTGTGCAAGAGTTTCGGGGGCCTGCAAGCGGTGAACAACGTCGGGTTCCGCATGGAGAAAAAGGAGGTCCTGGGCCTGATCGGTCCCAACGGGGCGGGAAAGACCACGTTGCTGCGCCTGCTCACCGGAATCCTGAAACCGGATTCGGGCAGCGTTCGTTTCCGCGGAAAACAGCTCGTGGGCATGAAAATCTGGGAGATCGTCAACCTGGGCGTGGCCTGCACCTTTCAGAATATGAGGCCCTTTCGCCGGTTGCCGATCATTGCCAACGTCATGGTCTCCTGTCTCTCCCCCCGCTCGATGAGGCGCGGGGAGTGGGTCAAGATCGTCCGGGCCAAGGCGATGGATGCCCTCGAATTTGCCGGCATTTCGGATATGGCGTTGGAGAAGGCCTCCACGCTTTCCCAGGGCGACCTCAAGCGGTTGGAGGTCGCCCGCGCGGTCGCGACGGACCCGGAGCTTCTGCTGCTGGACGAGCCCTTCGGCGGACTCAGTCCCGCGGAAACCGATTTGATGGCCAAATCCATCCGGAGACTTCACAAGGGCGGACGTTTCGGCAGACTGCACAGCGAGGGACCGGCCATGATCATCGTCGAACACAAGCTGCAGCAGCTCATGAAGATCGTCGACCGCATCGTGGTCCTCAATTTCGGAACGCTTCTGGCCGAGGGAACGCCCGATGAAGTGGTCAACAATCCTCTGGTCATCGAGGCCTATCTGGGTCAAGGGGGAGGACAATAGCCGTGCTCCTGGAAATCGCCCATTTGAACGTCCGCTACGAAAAAGCCGTCCTGATCAACGATCTGAGCCTGCATGTCGACGAGGGGGAGCTGGTCAGCCTGGTCGGGCCGAACGGGGCGGGAAAATCCACGACCCTGCGGGCCATCAGCGGTCTGGTCGCCTGGGAAAGGGAGATCAAGCGCCGATCCGCGGGCGGCGAAATCGTCCTGGAGGGAACGGTGACCTTCGACGGCGAGCGGATCGATCAGATCCCGGCCCATGAAATCGTCCGGAGGGGCCTTGTTCTCTGTCCCGAGCGCCGAAGGCCTTTCCGGGAAATGACGGTCCTGGAAAATCTCATGGCGGGCGCCTACCTGCTCAGAGACCGGCAGAAATGTCGCGGAACACTGGACAAGGTCTATTATCTGTTCCCGCTGCTTCAGCAGCGATCCCGGCAAATCGCCGGAACCCTCTCGGGCGGAGAGCAACAGATGCTGGCCATCGGCCGGGCCTTCATGTCCGACCCGAAGCTCCTGTGCATCGACGAACCCTCCACCGGGCTGGCCCCGCTGATCCGTCGGGAGGTCTTCGACAAAATCTCCGAGATCAGCCGCCTGGGAATCACCATCCTGCTGGTGGAACAGGAGGTCGGCGTGGTCTTCCAAATGGCCCATCGCAATTACGTCCTTTCCTCGGGCAAGATCATCGCCGAGGGTACCGGCCAACAGCTGCTTGCCGACGAAGTTCTGCGCAAGACCTATCTGGGATTGTAAAAAAAATTTGCAATCGGTCCGAGAAAAGGCGAGAAAAGACGCTCATCATCAAAGAGGAGGAATCGTGGAGATCAAACGGATCATGGTGATCGGCGCCGGCTTCATGGGCTCCGGCATCGCGCAGGTGATGGCCGCGGCGGGATATGACGTGCGGCTGAGGGATATTGCCGACGAATTCATCGCGAAGGGGATGGCCGCCATTGAAAGAAACCTGGCCGGAAGCGTCGCCAAGGGCAGGCTCTCCGAGGCGGACAAGAGGGCGATCCTGGGGCGGATCATCGCCACGACGGAGCTGGCCCCGGCCAGGGACTGCGATCTCGTCATCGAGGCGATCATCGAGAACAAACCGGCGAAACTGGACCTCTATCGGCAACTGGAGGAGATCTGTCCCCCCCATGTCCTTTTTGCCAGCAACACCTCGTCCATTCCGATCACGGAGCTGGCAACGGCGACGAAGCGGCCGGACCGGTTTGCGGGCATGCATTTCTTCAGCCCCGTGCCCGT
>JAQTRB010000266.1 GCA_028712015.1 Syntrophales bacterium | reverse complement strand
CCATTTGCTTTGAAAAAAATTCGCGCACTTCCTGCCTGAATTCATTTTGCTCTTTCGTAAACTGTGTGTTCATAATCATAGATCCTTTACATTGTATTTATTTTTAAAGGGTGACAGAGTAATTTAAAGTAGTTGCACAATGCAAAACTATGTTTCGCTGCATGCACAACACAGGATAATAATACCATAAAACCAGTGTTTGTCAAGGCGGTAGAGATAAAGCAAGAAGTATCATTATGTCTGCCCCAACCTCCTCTTCGCTGCTCTCCAAGGACCTCGATGAGGTCCCCGGAGAGCAATTGCTGCATCATCGTATATAGTGCCGGAATACCTTATTCAGGCAGGTGGGAAACAACCCAGCCAAGGTCAAGTTCCAGTAATTTACCTTTCGAGGGAATGCCGTTGGGCCATCCCGAAATGCCATAATAAGCTTCTTTGGCGTTATCAAACTCGGCATGATTCAACGCATAATCCTTTAGAGGGCCGGATGCATGGGGTGTAAAGCAGCGTTCGGGCAGTACATCATCGGCAGCCGTGAATCCTTCCCGAACATTGAATGCCCGGGCGAGATTTGCAGCCCTCTCACCAACCTTGATCAATTCGAGCACGCTGAAGTTCCAACCGGTTGCAGCTTCCACCAGTTCTGCCGTTCTTTTATAAGCAACGCGGCCCGATGACATGACGAACTGGCAGACAACTGCGGAATTAATAAAATGCTGCCAGTAGGTGAACACCACCAGCACCCTCATCTTCTCATCGGAAAGCGATTTCACCGGCACAGGCTCATAGATACCGATCGATTTGGAATCTTCCAATATCGGCGTTTTTGCAGCGACCAGTCCATCATGCATATTGTGACAATGATCAGCGCCGGTGGGAGACATGGCAAATCCCATGCCCAGCGCCGGTTTATATCGCGGCTCATGCATGGGGAATTCCTGTCCTTTTACCTGCATAGCGTACGCTTCAGATCCCTTGCCGATCTTTTTTGCTGCCCGCAGAGAACCTTCAGCCAGCAGATCGCCGAATCCTTTTCTCAGCGCAATCATTTCGATCATCTTCAGCATAGCTTCACCATTGCCGAATCTAAGATCGATGCCATCCATGTCCGCGGGTGTCAGTATACCGTTCTCTACGCATTCCATGGCAAAAGAAATGGAAGCACCGCATGATATCGAATCGACGCCGTAGGCGCTTGTCAATTCATGTGCCTTGCAAACCGTCACTAAATCGGAAACGCCGCAACAAGACCCGAAAGCAGCTATCGTCTCGTATTCCTGCCCGCTGTACCGCTGATCGAGATTTCCTATCTTTATTTCACGTTTGCACTGCACGGGGCAGGCAAAACACGCCTTCCTGCGCACGAGATATTCATTAATTGTTTTCCCGCTTATGGCATCGACATTTTCAAATTGTCCGAGCTGGAAGTTTCGCGTCGGCAACCCTCCATCCATATTGAGCATTTCGGTCAAGCGCGGTGTACCCAGGTCCCTGAGCCCTTTGGCAAATACCGGCGTATTGTCTCGCACCCACTTGCCGATCTCCGCAACTTTTTCAGGAGAGGCGACGGCCACTCTCTGATGTCCGCGGCAGGCAACCGCTTTCAGATTTTTTGAACCCATCACCGCACCCATGCCGCTACGTCCGGCGAAGGCATCTATATCGTTGGAGATACAGGCGTATCGAACCATATTTTCTCCGCCCGGGCCGATCAGAGCAACCTTGACGAGATTATCGCCAAGTTCAGCTCTTATGGCATCCTGACATTCAAGGGCTTTCATGCCCCAAAGCTTCCCCGCATCTCGCAACTCCGCTTTCCCGTCAGTGACGCTCAAATAAACGGGCTTTGGCGATTTCCCCTCGAATATAATCGCATCAAATCCCGCCATCTTCAATTCCGCACCCCAATAGCCGCCGGCCTCCGAAAACCCGATACCTCCGGTGAGCGGGGACTTCGCACCGACTGCATGCCTGCCGCAGCCTCCGACCGGCAGACCGGTCAGAATTCCGGCTGCAAAAACAAGCTTATTTTCCGGGCCAAGCGGATCAACACCCTTTGCTACTTCTTTTAACAGCGTGTAGCTGATGAATGCTTCGCCGCCAAAATAGGTGCGGTAAAAATTTTCTGATGGTTCCTCTATTGTTATTGCCCCGGATGTCAGATTAACTCTGAGAATTTTGCCATTGTAACCTGGCATGTCAATACCTCCTATATTTCCTTATTTCCCTATTCTGTTACCTTCATGTCCTCTGAAAGATGCTATTGCAGTAAAGCCGTCGAATGGCTATACCGTAAATCCGGCCATGAAGCCGTCATAGATCACATTGACCACTTTCCCGGGACCGGCACATGTTCCCACTTTATACAATTCGGGAACTTTTCCCTCCACCTGCTTGAGCAGGGTGTCCTCAGATTTCATACCGACTGCTACCACCACTGAATCAGCAGGGAAGAAAAGATCCTTTCCATCTCGGGTTGCCTTCACGCCATCGCCGGTAATCTCTTCTACTTTTACATTTACTTCCATTCCCATCTTTTCTTCTTCGAATCGATCCATCATAGGCCATCTTGACCATGGACCGACATCATTGGCAATCTTAGGCAGCATTTCCACGATGGTTACCTGCTTTCCTTTCTTATGGAGGAATTCAGCCGTTTCACAGCCGACGAGGCCGCCGCCGATCATAATGACCTTCTTCCCTGTCTCCTTTTTCCCGGTCAGAACATCCTCTGCCATAACGACATTTTCATTATCGATTCCCTTTATCTTCGGCTTGACCGGCACTGAACCCGTAGCCACGATCAAAGCATCGGGCTTCTCTTTCTCCAGCGTTTTCAATGTAAACTCGCTGTGCAATTTCACATTAATTTTCAGTTTTTTCATCTGTGACTTGAAATACACGATGGTGGTTTTCCATTCTTCCTTATACGGAGGCAATCCGGCAAGAATCAACTGTCCGCCAAGCTCGCCTGATTTCTCATAGAGAGTAACTTTATGACCGCGTAATGCGGCAACTCTGGCTGCCTCCATACCACCCGGACCGCCGCCAATAATACTAACTTTTTTGGGCTTCGCAGACGGCGTTATAACAGTCACGCCCTCCCTGCTGGCTCTTGCATTCACAGAACAGGTCATAATCCTGCCGGCACCTATATCGTCCCAACAGTTGCAGCATGCAGTACACATGCGTATCTCTTCAAATTTGCCG
>JAQTRB010000026.1 GCA_028712015.1 Syntrophales bacterium | reverse complement strand
CTTCCAACCCGAAGAACACAAGACTGTCGTTTCTGACGAATTGAAAAGAGTGCGATGCCCTGTCAGAGGAAACACCATAATCATCAGCAGAATGAATACTGAGGCACTGGTGGGAGCGAATGCCTACGTCGACAAAGACTATCCCCAACTCTTCCTACCAGATCGACTTTGGCAGACCGTAATAACCCGTTCAGATATCGAAGTACGTTACGTACAAACCGTACTTGCCTCCGATTCTTGCCGAAACCGCATTAGCGCGGTTTGTGGGGGAACGAGTGGCAGCATGAAGAACATTTCAAAGGCGCAACTACTTTCAATAACGATTCCTCTCCCACCCCTCGCCACCCAGCAAGCCATTGTCGCCGAGATCAAAGCCGAACAGGCGCTGGTTGCCGCCAACCGCGAATTGATCGCCCGTTTCGAGAAGAAGATCCAGGACACCCTTACCCGCGTCTGGGGCGATGACGAGCCAGCCCTGGCGGAGGCGTGAGCCATGGAAGAAGCCGCAAAACGGATCAACTGCTTTCCACTTTACTAAATGTGTCAGGTTTGTTGCCCATTTTCGACCAGAGACTTGTTTTTATTTCATAAATAGACCAGACATGACGCACAAAGCTGAGCGATAAAATTCCTCTTGATTTTTTTCACACCAATTGGTATTTAATGGTCGCTTTCAAGGAGAGGTCATGGATAAAAGCCTCCAGGATCAATTGGCAGGGCTAGTCGTCATAAAAGAAATTCAGGAGGCTTATCGTCAAGAAAGAATTCATAAAACCAACGATTGTATCGACGATATGCTTCGGGATGGCCTTTTGGAGGCGGATGTAGAAAAGGTTATCCTGGATGCCGTCTCAATCGAAAAGGTCATGTCCGCCACGAGTCCAAGAGCCAGCAGCCCTCAGAATACCCATTATGTCATTGATGGCGAAAGTACGAAGTGCGTAAAAGTCTACTGCAAAATCTGTTCAAATTATCACCCGCAGACGGGTGAATTCATGGGGTGGCGTCTTACATCCTTTTGCATCAAATAGCCCAGAGGAAAATCCATGCTTTGCACAAACTGCTTCAATAGTAAATATCAAACGACCACCATCTCGAAGGAGGTCGTCATCAACGGCCGGCCGCAGATCATTCAAGATTTAGAATGCGAGAAATGTCCGGACTGCGGGGATATTATCTTTACCCACCCGCAGAGCCTCGCCTTGGATAAGAAGCGAATCAACCTGGAATTCAGCTCCAAACCGATCCTGACGCCTCAGCAATTGAAGTTGCTTCGGAAGATACTGGATATGAGTCTGGAAGAGATTTGCGATCTTTTGCACATCGGGCAGAACAGCTACGGGCGATGGGAACGGGGAGAGGTGGCCATTACGCCGTCGATGAATCTCCTTGTTCACCAATTCATTGAGCGATTTCCGGAGGCGCGGGTCAATCTGATCGAAACGGAGATGCGGGCCGAGATTGAGAAGGCCAAGGTGCGCTATCTGAGCGCTTCAGTGTCGCTGGGGGAATTTGTCCGAAGCGTCCTCCAAACCGCAAGAATCTTGACCGATGTCGCCTGCAGCAGGCTGGGCATTGAGTTACGAGAGCTGGAGCGCATCGAAAACAACGACCTCCCTCCCGAAAGCATCCCGGTGGGGGTTTCCGCCAACCTCCTGAAGTTCTTTCAGCTTACGATGGATAATCTGAGACAGCTATTCGATAATACCTTAAAAATACAGAATGTTAAAAGTCGGGTTTCCTTTATGCACGCCAGGACGCCGCATTCCGGGGAAAAAGCCGAATCGGTGTATGCCCGAAGTATGAACAAAATCCTCGAAAAATATGTAATCGAAGAAACGCCGGAGTCCCTGCCATTCGTAGATCCGGAATATTTGAAGAAGGTCAACGCCTGCCTACAGCAGGAAGGGGTAAGTGGGAGACTTTAGCTCATGGAGCCGAATTATAGTTTTGCCCGCAACATGGCCAGGAAAGTTCTCAAGGATTATAAACTTTCAGAAGTCCCCACGAATCTTACGGTAATATTTCAAGGGCTTCACCTCAAGTACATCGAATTGAACGATGCCAGCGAGATTGACGGCGCCATTCTCGAAATAGAGGGAAAGCCGGCCATCGCCGTTCTGAACAGGGCAAGACCTCTTCAGAGGCAGCGGTTCACCTTGGCTCATGACCTAGGTCATATTTTCTTGGAACACATCAGAAGAGACATCTATGATCCTGAAGAAATCCGGGAGAGTGATCTGCAATCATCGGGCAAGACGAAACCGCCTAAAGAGCTTGAAGCGGACGCGTTTGCCGCAGAGCTTCTCGTTCCGTATGAACATCTCAAGAAATACACCGCAGATATGAACAACGTGGATAAACTGGCCGGGATTTTCCTGGTCAGTAAGCAGGCAATGACATTGGCCGTAATGAACCTTTGGAAGCGTGCTGCCAAGAAGACAAAATCCTAGAAAATCTGGGAAAAATCTGGTGACATACCAGTTATTTCGTAGATCAGTATAATGCACCCTGTTCTCGAGTTCTAAGAATGGTAAATTTGCCACAATTTGTAAATGGGCATCCGGCGGCATTGGAGGTGGCCGATTCAGAGTCGAAGGGATCGGCGGGCGCGGATACCCCGCAAGTCAGCCGGCTGCTGGAGGTTTTTGATCAACGATATCCTCCGCCGTGAAACGACTGCCATAAAATGACTTGACATCACAAAAGCGCCAGCGTACGCTATGTCGTACGATAAGGAGACAGAGAAGAATGACAACATTATCGGCATCCGATGCAAGAAAACGGCTGTACAATCTGGTTGACGAGGTCAAAGAGACACACGTGCCGGTCCAGATCGTGGGAAAGAGAAGTTCGGCAGTTCTTGTTTCCGAGGAGGACTGGAGGGCCATAGAAGAGACCTTGTATCTCCTGTCGATACCGGGGATGCGGGAATCTATCCAGAAAGGCCTTAAAATTCCAATAGAAAAGTGCGATGAGGCGCCCGGATGGTGAGTTGGCGTCTGGTTTTCACAAGGCAGGCAAAAAGAGATGCGAAGAAGATAGCACAATCCGGCTTTAAACCTCAGGCCAATCGCCTATTGGACATACTCAAGGAAGACCCTTTCCGGAATCCCCCGCCATATGAGATGCTCGTAGGAGATCTTTCCGGCGCATATTCCCGAAGAATCAACATACAACACCGTTTGGTCTACCAAGTTCTCGATGACATCAAGACGGTGAAAGTGATCCGGATGTGGACGCACTATGAATAGCGACGGCGGTCTCTGTTGGAGGGCGGAGCAATGAACGGCATCAACCGATCCGACATCGCGCCCGGCATGCGGGTGAGGGTGGTCCGGAAAGAGGATCAGCGAAGCGGCGCCCTCACGGAAGGGGTCGTTCGGGACCTGCTGACGAAATCGTCCCGTCACCCCCACGGCATCAAGGTGCGCCTGGAGAGCGGCATCGTCGGCCGGGTGAAGGAGATTTTGGGCGCGTGAAGGGGCGCCTTCGTCTTTCCGCGGAAAGGTCCTCCATGCAGATCTACGTCGATGCGGACGGGTTTCCCCGAGCGGCGAAGGAGATCCTGATCCGGGCCGCCCTTCGCCTGCGCGTGCCCGTTGTCTTCGTGGCCAACAAGCCTGTCCGACGGGAGCCATCGCCCCTGATTTCGAGCCTTCTCGTCCCCGGAGGCCCAGACATCGCCGATGATCGCATCGCGGAGTTGGTTGGGCCGGGCGATCTGGTAATCACGGCGGACATTCCGCTCGCGGACCGGGTCGTCTCCAAGGGCGCCTTTGCGCTGAATCCCCGGGGCAAGCTTTACACGGAGGAGAACGTCAAGGACCGTCTGGCGGTTCGGGATCTGCTGAGCGAACTGCGGGACGGCGGCCTGATAACGGGCGGTCCGCCGACCTTCGGGAAGAAGGACTGCCAGGCCTTTGCCGACCAGCTCGATCGTTTCCTTGTCCACCGGTTGAACAGGGAAAGGACCGAAAAAGGGTGAGGTTTCTGGATTTTATTTCAAAGCCGCCAGTTCTTCTGCGTGACAGGAGCTCCGGGCCGCCGGAGACCCGCCAGCCCCCAAGCTGCTGATGGGACAAGGTCTCTCCGTTCTTCTTGGAACCGGCCGCGTTCTTTTTGTCGGGCGTCGGCTCGGGAACGGGCTACCGCTTCCAAGCGCTCCGCGCCTCCTCGGCGCGGACCCTCGTCACCCTCCTGCCCGGCTCTTCGAGGAACCCGGCGATCGATCGTTTTCTCTATTGCCGCCGACAAAAAGGGTGTATAAGATGCGCCGTGCGGGATCAAGGATTATTTTTGACGTTTCGCACTCCCTGTGCGGATCATAGAAACCGAGGACGGCGAACGTTTCATGGCAAAGATCATCGCAATTCACTCCTTCCGAGGAGGAACCGGAAAATCGAACACAACGGCCAATTTGGCGTGTCTTCTCGCCCGGGAGGGCTATCGTGTCGGCATGGTCGATACGGACATCCAATCGCCGGGCATCCACGTTCTGTTCGATTTGGACACGAACGATATTCCCTACGCCTTGAACGATTACCTTTGGGGCAAATGCGACATTGCCCGCGCGGCCTATGATGTCACAAAGACCCTAGGCGCCGACGCGACGGGTCGCCTTTTCCTGGTGCCGTCCAGCATCCGGGCCGGAGACATTGCCCGCGTCCTCCATTACGGCTATGACGTCACCCTGTTGAAAGAGGGGTACCGGCAGTTGATTCGGCAACTGCCGCTGGATTATCTTTTTATCGACACTCATCCCGGCATCAACGAAGAAACCCTGATGTCCATTGCCACGACCGACGTTCTGCTGATCATTCTTCGGCCCGATCAGCAGGACTATCAGGGAACGGCGGTCACCGTCGAGGTGTCCCGGCAGTTGGAGGTTCCCGAAATGTATATCGTCCTGAACAAGGTCCCCGTTCGGGTCGATCGGGAGGCCCTGGCCGCCAAGGCGGTTTCCGCCTATGATTGCCCGGTGGTCGGCGTGCTCCCCCATGACGAGGATATGCTGGACCTGGGCAGTTCCGGCATCTTTTCCCTTCGCTATCCGGACCATATCATCAGCCGGGAAATGAGACGAATCGTTCAAAGGTTGACGCCGTGATCGGAGATGCCCGAAGGATTCTTTTGATTGGTTGCGGCTGGGGCCTGGTCTATGGGGTCCTGAACAGCCTTTCCAATATCATGCTCTTGCCCTCGGCGCCTTTCATCTCCATTCGTCCCCAAATCGCCCTGCCAATGGCCGTGGGGATTCTTTTGAATCCGCCGGCAGGATTCGTCGTCGGCTTTATCGGCAATATGATCGGGGACGGCATTTCGGGTTTCGGCATCTGGAAATTCTGGAACTGGCATCTGGCCAACGGGCTGATGGGATTCATTCCGGGACTCATCCGGTATTTCGGCATCGTCAAAATCGGCACCGTCCGTGAATTCGGCATCCTGCAAATGAGCGTCGTTCTGGCCAGCGGGATCGCCGTCGCCTTCGCCGTCCTGCTGGATGTCTGTTTCCTCCATCACATGACCTTCCCCTCTTCATTTCCTTCCTGGATTCTGCCGGCCTTTCTGACCGATGCGGTCAACGGGTTCGTCCTCGTGCCCGTCATTTTGTTGGCCTTTCGGAAAATATTGCTGACGCTGGAAATCAGAACGATTTGCCTGGTGACGATCCTGCTGTTGCTGGCCGTTTTCAGTACCGCGGTCTCCATCACCTTGTCGATACTGGATGATCTCGTTTCTCAGGAGGCTGTCATCGAAAACTTCTATATTGCCGGGATCGTATCGGTATTTCTGCTGGTAGTCGGATTTCTGGCGTCCGTTGTCTTCGTGCGTCGTTTTACCGATCCCGTGATCAGGATGAGCCGGGCCTCTCAGGAAGTCGAAAGCGGACATTACGATCTTTCACTGCTCGATCCGGTATCCTCCCGGAATGACGAACTGGGCCGGCTTTCGCGGGTCCTTCAGAAAATGGCCAAAACGGTTCAGGAGCGGGAGCGCTCCTTGCGGCAGCAGGTTCAGGATCTCCAGATCAAAATTGACCGCAAGCGCAAAGACGAGGAGGTTCGCGAGATCGTCGAGACGGACTATTTTCGAGAACTCAAGAAGAAAGCCAAAGCATTTCGCTCATCCTGAGAGAGAAAATGAGGATGGAGGTCATGAGGGCAATCGTATTCGATCAGGAACTGCGTTATGGAACGGATTATCCTTTGCCGGAGACGAAACCCGGCTGGGCGAGAATCAAGGTACGCCTGGCGGGAATTTGTCGAACCGATCTGGAGATCATGAAAGGATACATGGGGTTTACGGGGATCATGGGGCACGAATTCGTCGGCGTCGTGGATCGATGCGATGACGCGGCCTGGATCGGCCGAAGGGTTGTCGGTGAAATCAATGCCGCCTGCGGCAACTGTGCCTGGTGCGATCGGGGACTGGGCCGGCACTGCCCGAACCGGACCACCCTCGGCATCGATCGCCTTGACGGCTGCATGGCGGATTTCTGCATGCTGCCCACGGCAAATCTCTTTCCGGTGTCGGAAACGATATCCGATGAACGGGCCGTCCTCACGGAACCTCTGTCCGCGGCCTGTGAAATCCTGGAACAACTTCCCCTGAGCGGGACGGAACGAATCGTCGTCCTGGGGGACGGCAGATTGGGAATCCTTTGCGCCTGGGCTTTGGCCACCGCGGCCGCCGATGTAACGATCGTCGGGCATCACCCGGAAAAACTGGACCTTGCCCGGTGGCGCCACATCAAAACCGTATTGCATGAAGAGGAGATCGAATCCGGCGCGGACATCGTTATCGACGCGACCGGATCCGGTCAGGGAATCGCCCGGGCCATGTCCCTTTGCAGACCCCGGGGAACGATCGTGTTGAAGTCGACGATTGCGCTTCAGGGGGACATCAACCTGTCTCCGATCGTCATCCATGAACAGACGGTCCTGGGTTCCCGGTGCGGCAGATTCGGCGACGGCATGGCCATGATGCGGGATTTTCCCGACATGCCTCTGGAAAAGCTCATCACCGGACGTTATGCGCTCCGGGACGCGGAGAAGGCCTTCGAACGGGCGCAGCAAAGAGATGCCCTGAAGGTCCTTTTCGACCTGGAAATGGCCTGAGCGAATGACGAAAGAACTAACGAAACAGGGAGCGACCTTGAGAAAACGCAACGTTCAAGACCTGCTCCGGACCTTGATGCAAGGACGGGAGGCCGGCAGGGAAGATCCGGACGTTTTTCCCGACTCGCAAATGATGCCGACCACGCTCGGTGCACCGCTGGTTCGCCGGGGAGACCGTCTCTTCGTGATCGACTTGACCCGCATCCGCATATTTCGAAACCTTCATACGTTCGTCCAGCTTTTGGCCGACGAGGTCATCGAGCAGTGCGGATTCGGCGTCGCCGATGTGATGGTCCGGCGCAAGGTGGACCCGAATCTGACCCCGGATTTTGCCGCGGTCGGATTGGACTGGATCATGGTCTATGCGAGACTCGATGCGGCCGAAAACCTCCCTTTTTATCACCGTCATTTCGGAAATTGCCTGCAGGTGGTTTTCCGCGCTCTTCAGACCGAAAAATGGGGAGGAATCCTGTTTCCGCAGTTCTTCGAACTCATGCGGGACGGAACGGAACAGCCGCCGCCCGCCCTTTTGTTTCCGTTTCACCTCAAGGAAAGGGAAGAGGGGGAAGGAGGACATTATTTCCTGGTTGAATACAGCAACCCGGGGCGCTTTCTGCGGATCACCCTTGAAGACGCCGTTTCGTCCCGTCTCCAGTTGAAACACATTCCGCACCGCGTCGTCGATCAAAGCGTCGCGAGCTCTTTCCTCCCCGATGTTTCCCTGGTGGCGGAACAAATTCACCAGGGAATCCTGCGGGAATGCATGAACAACCGCATAGAATATAATGAAAATCCGGATCATCAGCCTGATCTGTTCCGCCATTTGCGACGGGAAGGATTGCCCGATCTCCAGACCTTGCACTTCACCTGGCCGACGGACGACATCCGGATGCTTCTGATGGAAAAGCGGGAGACGCCCAACGCATCGAGTGAGTTCTCAAACGTGCTGGCCAAGGAGATCCAGTTGCTGGAGGATCCCCAGGTCCTCGCCTGCCTGTCCCGGGGAAATATCGTCGAACTGATCTCGGAGCCGCACCATGTCTATTTCGATGTATCCCGCTTCGGCGCCTGTCTGAATATCGGCTTTGACGAAAGGCGAACGGTTTTAAGCCTGAAGGATTATCTTGCCCGGATGCCCGTTCTGTTCCAGGCCGTCGAGGCCCGCAGGGACGCGATGCGAGGGGTGAGGCTTTTTTTGATCCATCATGCGACCTCCGAAGTGATCGGTTTGCTCGATGCCTTCCGGGAGGCGGGATGCAACGCGTTGACCACCTTTTTCGTCAAGTATTCGGGTGTGGTGCCGGAAACCTACCTGGAGACGCTCATGTCCCTGTCTCCGGACGTTTTTCGATTTTACGGTTTGCAGAAGCTTGGGTCGCAAAAAAAATTCACCGGGACGTATGCCTTCTCCCGCCAGTATTCTCCGCTCTCCGGGTTGGAAGAGATCGAAAAGATCCTTTTTGCGGAAGATTGCGATTTCTTCGGGGCAATGCGCCTTGCCGCCGGTCACCTCTTTTTACGGGAAATCGTGCCGGCCCGGGAAAGGGGCGAACAGGTTCTGCTGGTGGAAGACGGAGGCTACCTGGCGCCGCTTCTCAATCGATTGTGTCTGGAAAATCGAACGGTCGGCGATGTATTCGGCCATTTTCATATCGAGGCGCCGTCCGGCGAGGATCGGTTGCCTTTCAAGACCTGGCTGGATGATGTTTTTCTGGGCGGTATCGAGCATACGAAAAACGGTTATGATTACGATTCGGATGTCCTGCGGGAGTTCGGCAAACTACACTTCCCCGTGGCGAGCATTGCCGTCTCCGCCATCAAGCGGGGACCGGAAGCCAGGGAGTGCGCCGTATCCATTCTCAATGCCGTCGAAAATATTCTTCACCGCCTGGGAATGCTCCTTTCCCGTCGGAAAATTTTGATTCTCGGCTCCCGGGGGGCGATCGGAGGATTCCTGAAAGAGGAACTCCGGTTTCGGATCAGGAACGGCCGTCTGTTCGGCGTGGATATTGCCGCGGGCCCCGGTAAAACGGAGCGAGACGCCGTGCCGGAGGCGCCGACCATCGATGCCTTGGGCTCCGACGTCCTGCGGGATATCGATATGGTCATCGGCGTGATTGGACGGTCCGTCTTTCTGGACAGACACATGGAGACGATCCTGCTCCAGGGGCATCAGAAAACCCTCTTTTTTGCAAGCGGCTCCACAAAAACGGTGGAGTTTACGGATCTGGAAAATTATCTGCAATCCCTTCGCGACCAGGAGAATCCGAAAATCGGCGGACACCCGGCGCGGGTTTCCGTTACTTCGTTTCGGGATCTTCAGACCGGTGTTCCGCAGGGATATCAAGCCTCCGTGGACTTGCCGGATGATCCTTCGAAAAACAAGATCCTCTACCTGCTGGGCGAATTCATGCCGATCAATTTTCTCTATTACGGAATTCCCCGAGAAGTGGTGGACGAAGTGATGGCGCAGTTGTTTACGGTTTCCTGCGGTCTGGTGAAACGACAGCGATCGGCGGATCCATTGCCTCCGAAACTGCTGGCGGTCGATCGGGAAATCGATGCCGATGCGGTTCCTTACGAGAAGAGCGATGCGCCGCCATAGGGTTCACGCCGGCGAGGGTTCCAACATACAAATCTCTTCGGCGTGATAGGAACTGCGGACCAGCGGGCCGCTGGCCACCCGCGCAAACCCCATCTTCAAAGCGACCTCCCGCCATTCGTCGAATTCTTCCGGTGGGACAAATCGGGCCACGAGAAAGCAGTCGCTTTTCGGCTGAAGGTACTGCCCCAGCGTCAGGATCCGGCAGCCGGCCTCCAGCAGATCGCGGAGCGTCGATTCGATCTCATTGGGCCGTTCGCCAAGGCCGAGCATCAATCCGGATTTGACCGGCATGCCGGGCGCCAGCGAACCGGCCCGCCGGAGCAGCGCCAGCGAGCGGGCGTAGATCGCCTGCGGCCGGACCTCCGGATACAGACGCGCCACGGTCTCCAGATTGTGGTTGAGGACATCGGGACGGGCCTCCAGAATGGTTCGGAGCGCCTCCTCTTCTCCCTGAAAATCGGGGATCAGAACCTCGATGCGCGCCGAAGGTCGACGGTTGCGCAGCGAACGGATCGTTTCGGCAAAAGCGTCGGCCCCGCCGTCGGCCAGATCGTCGCGGGTCACCGACGTCACCACGATGTAATCCAGCGACATCCGAACGGCCGCCTCGGCGACCCGCCGGGGTTCGTCGGGATCCGGAGATTGCGGCTTCCCCTGCGTCACCGCGCAGAAGCGGCACCGGCGCGTGCAGACATCCCCGAGGATCAGAAAAGCCGCCGTTCCCCGGGAAAAACACTCCCCCGCATTGGGACAGCGCGCCTCCCGGCAGACCGTGTGCAGACGACCGTCGTCCAGCAGGGAGCGGGTCCGGGAAAACGCCGGATCGGACGGCAGCGGCCGCCCCAGCCAACCGGGTTTCCGGACGGGGATCTCATTTTGTCGCCTTGGCTTCATCATACGCTCTCACAGGCGCCATCCGCGGCGACCTCGATTTGCCGCGGGACGCTGTCCTGCTGCATGAATGCCACTCACCGGCCCAGCGGCGGATCGAGAGGCGCAACCGGACCGACCGGGACGGCATTGTCCGGCATGAGGCCGGCCCCGCCGTGTTTCGGACAAAGCTCGGTCGGCAGGGTTCCCGGGAGATAGAATTCCTCCCGCCTCGTCGGACAGTCCGGCACCGCCGGATAGCCCGTCTCGGGATCGATCAGCAGCGTCTCAACGCCCTCGGGCTGTGGAAAATCGACAGCGGGTTTGTCTTGCAGGGCCGCCGTCATGAATCGCCCCCAGACGGGCGCGCAGGCGGCGCCCCCGGTGAACCCTTTGCCCAGCGAACGCGGCTTGTCATATCCCATCCAAATGCCCGTGATGAGGTCCGGGGTGTAGCCGATGAACCAGGCGTCCCGATAGTCGTCGGTTGTGCCGGTCTTTCCGGCGGCCGGCCGGTTCCGGCTGAAGCCCGCGAGCGATTTGGCCGTCCCGTAAACGAGGACGTCCCTGAGCATCTGGGTCGTAATGAAGCCGACGGCCGGCGAGAGGACCGGGGTGACGGCCGGAGGATTTTCAATCCAGGCATTGCTGTGCCGATCATAGATGCGGATGATGGTCCGCGGTTCGGCCCGCGATCCGCCGTTGACCAGCGGGATGTAGGCCGAAACCAGTTCGTTCAGCGTGACTTCGTCGGTTCCCAGCGCCAGCGAAAGGTCGTTGGGCGAGCGCAGCGAAAGTCCCAGCGTCCCGGCAAAGTAAACGAAATAGGGAACGCCGATGGCATCGAGCAGTTTGACCGTGATGATGTTGTCCGAATAGGCCAGGGCCCGCCGCAGCGAAATTTCGCCGTGGCGCTCCCTCGCGTAGTTCCGCGGCTTCCAGGATCGATGCTCGCCCCAGGTATAGGCGACCGGATCGTCGTTCCAGATGCCGCCGGCGGGAAATCCCTTCTCCAGGGCGGCCGCATAAATCAGGGGTTTGATGGCCGAGCCGGGCTGCCGTTTGGCAAAAAAGGCGCGGTTGTATGGATTCTGCTTGAAATCGATTCCGCCGACGGCCGCCAGCACATCGCCGGTCCCGGGGTCAAGACACAGCAGCGCGCCCTGCAGCTGGGGGGAGATCTTTCGGACCCCTTCGCGAAGGACCCGCTCGGCCAGCCGCTGCAGTTTCAGGTCCATGGCCGTGGTCACTTCCATTCCCCCCCGTTCGATGACCGACTCTCCGAACCGCTCGCTCAGCTTGTGGCGAACATGGGCAAGATAATACGGGGCCTCCGTGGGTTGGATGACCGCTATGGGTTGAACCCTCAGCTTTTTTTCCTGCGCGGCGGTGATCATCTTGAGGGCCGCCATTCGTTTGAGGACGAGGTTCTTGCGATCGCGCGTAATCGCCGGTTTTCCCAACGGGTTGTAGCGGGTTGGGGCCTTGGGAACCCCGGCCAGCAGCGCGCATTCGGCGTCGGTCAATTCGGATGGGTATTTATCGAAATAGAGACGGGCGGCCTGCACAATGCCCCAGGCCCCGTTTCCGAAATAGACCTCGTTGAAATACATCTCGAGGATCTGCTTCTTGGTGTATTTGCGTTCGTATTCCAAGGCCAGCAGGCCTTCCTTGACCTTCCGGCCGATCGTTTTTTCCCCGGAAAGATATTTGTTCTTGATGAGCTGCTGGGTGATGGTCGAACCCCCCTCGGCCATTTTCCGTTTGGCGACATCCTTCACCAGCGCGCGCGTAATTCCACGGATATCAATCCCGCCATGCTCGTAAAAACGGGCATCTTCGACGGCCACAAGCGCGTTTTGCAGAAAGACGGGGATCTGGTCGATGGGAGCCGAATATCTTTTCTCCGGTAAAATCCGTCCCACAAACCGATTCTGGTTGTCGAACACCTTGATGGAAACATACCCGGGCGGAAAGGGAGGGTAGGCGGCCGTTTTTCCCTGCGCCGAGGCCGATGAGACCAGCAGCAGGACCAGCAGTAGCCCCGAAACCGTCAGGATTGCCTTTTGACCGAAACCGTTGCGACAGGGGGCCATCATGACTTTATAGAAAATCCTGACGGATCGGAGTGAAGGTGTCAATCAGCCGGGCGGTCGGCGTCAACAGTTGAATCCGGTGCGGCAGATCGGGGGGAACGGCGACCATGTCCCCGGGAACAAGCCGGGCGGATTCCTCGCCGATGAAAAAAAGAACCTCCCCCTGGGCGATATAGGTGACCTGCTCATGGGGATGGCTGTGGGGCGGATCGGGATTGGCCGCCGGGCCGTCCGCGAAATCGAAGGCGACCATCATCAGGTGGTCCGTATGGAGGATCCGGCGCTTCCGCGTCGGGGTGATCTCGACGGGTTTGACTTCTT
>JAQTRB010000265.1 GCA_028712015.1 Syntrophales bacterium | reverse complement strand
TCCTGAGCGGCCAGGTAGGACTTCAAAAGGATCGGTTCCCCGACGTTCATATAGACGCGGCCATACCGTTTCCGGAGCAACTTGCTGCTTCGGATCATGTCGGTCGTCTTCTCCCGTTCCTTCGGGGCGCCGCCCAACTCCTTCAAATAGGCCTTCTCCTCGACCACCCGGTCATAGCCGATATAGACGGGAATGGCCGCAAGGTCATCGCAGGCTTTCTCCTGAAAGGCCTGGAGAATCATGGAGAGGAGGCCGTACTTCGGCATGACCATCTTCCCTGTCCGGCTTCGTCCCCCCTCGATAAAGAATTCCAGCGGCAACCCTTCCTGCAAAAGAACCTTGATGTACCGGGCGAAAACCTCGGCGTAGAGCTCGTTCCCCTTGAAGCTCCGCCGGAGAAAGAAGGCTCCCGATTTTCGGAATATGTAACCCATCGGGAAAAATGACAGATTTGTGCCGGCCGCCACGAACGGCATCTGGATATTGTTCTTGTAAAAGCAGTATGAAAGCAAAAGATAATCGAAATGACTCCGATGACAGGGGACGATGACAAACGGCATCTTCTTGGACACCTGCCGGATCTTCGCGATGCCTTCGCCGTCCACCACCAAACCGTCGTAAATGTTGTTCCAGAGCCACGTGAGTATCTTTTCCCAGATCTCGACAAAAAGTTCGCTGTAATCGGAGGCGATTTCCCTCAGATATTTCCTTGCCTCTTTCCGGATGGCCTCCGAATTTTGCTTGCCCTTTTTCGACTTCGCCGACAACGTTTCCATGAAGTCAACCAGCGCCTTGTCGCGAAGGACCATCCCGATGATCTCTTCCCGGGACTTCAGGATCGGACCGACGATGGCCGTCTTCTCGTCGTCGATTCCCGCGATCAGGTCTCCGCGGAGCTTTCGGATGATCTCATCACGGGTCAGCGCCTCCCCGGCCTTCAAAACCTCCTCCAGATTGATCGGCTCGGCGGAGATGAAGGAGGCCTTGTTGGAGTAGCGTAGAAAGGTGATCAGACGGCGAACCGGATCCGTCGTATCGCTCTGACCGAAGAAAATGTTGATCAGGCTCTCCTCCTCCTTTTCCCGCCTTCTTCCGTAGGTGATCAATCCGGGACAGAGGTAAATCGGCACATCCGAAGATTCCTGAGCGTCCAGCAGCTGGGAGAGGGTGTCCTCGACAAAGGGATTTTCAAAGAGTTCGGATTCGCCCAGGTGAATGATGGATGTCTTACCGTCCAGCGTGATCCGTTTCAGATGGTTCGCCCTATCCGAACGGCTCCCTTTTTTCGTTGAGATGCCCTGGAACAGATGAGACAGAATCACCCGAAGGGCCATCGGAAAAGGCTGCCAGGTGATCATGTTGATGCCGTGACAGTAAACGGGAGCGGGGATCCCCTTGCGCATCGACATTTCGAGCAGAATCAGGCTGTTGAGGTGGCTCTTGTCCCTCAGGGCGTAGACGACGACGCCCTTTTCCGCAAGGGCTTTAAGACCTTCCGCCGTCTCATCGGAAACCATGACTTTCGATAGAACCTTCCGGACAAGCCAGTAGAGAGGGAAATTCTCCTCCCGATACAAGCTCCCCGCATGGTAGACGCCGATTTCAGTTGTCCAGGCTCGAATGACCGACAGGATGGACATGTTCCCTTTCTCTTTACGAACCGTTCACCGGAAAATCTTCGGGAAACCGTTTGTGCATCGCCGCCCCGACAAACGATCGGATATCCGACGCGGAAGAGAGGGCCATCACATTGTTTAAGAGCGCTTTCGATTCCTTCAATGTGACCCCCCGAATGATCTTTTTCACACGAGGTATCGCGAGAGGGTTCATGCTGAGTTCATCCAGTTCCAGACCCAGCAGGATCATCGTATAAATCGGCTCTCCCGCCATTTCCCCGCACATCGCCACCCGGATTCCCGCCTTGTGCCCGACATCCACCACCTGTTTGATCAGGCGCAGAACCGCCGGATGAAGAGGTTCATAGAGATAGGTCACCCGCTCATTGATCCGGTCGATCGCCAAGACATACTGGATCAGATCATTTGTACCGATGCTGAAAAAATCCACCTCTTTGGCCAATTCCTCCGCGACAATCACGGCGGATGGAACTTCGATCATGATCCCGATTTCGATCTCTTTTCCCAGTTCCGTCCCGTCGGCCAGCAGCTCGTTTTTCACTTCCATGAAGATCCTCTTGGCCTCGCGGATTTCCTCGATCCCGGAAATCATCGGGAACATGATCCGGAGTTTTCCCTGGACGCTGGACCGGAGGATGGCCCGGAGCTGAACCTTGAAGAGTTCCACCTCCTTGAGACAAAAACGAATGGCCCGAAGCCCTAACTGCGGGTTCAGCTCGCGGGAAAGCTTCTTGTCCGGAAAAAATTTGTCGCCTCCCAGATCAAAGGTGCGAATGGTCGCCCAGGAAAGCCCCTGGACGCCGACGACGGATCGGTAATTGGCAAGATGGTCCTCCTCGTCGGGAGGTTGCTCACGATTGATGTAGATGAATTCGGTCCGGTACAGCCCGATCCCGTCCGCGCCGTGGAGAATCGCGGAGGGAATCTCTTCGATGAACTCGATATTGCCCCCGATCTCCACGGTATAATGGTCCTTCGTCACGGCCGGCAGACGGGCGCAATCCAGCAGGTCGTTCTGGTCCTTCTCGTAGAGTCTTTTCTTCCCCTCGTAGCGCTTGCGGATCTCCGGATCGGGATGGACGATGACAACGCCGGCGGAACCGTCGATAATGATATCATCGTGGGTCAGAACGGACCGGGTGATGTTCTCCAGACCCAAAACGGCCGGGATCGCCATCGACCTGGCCACGATGGCCGTGTGGGACGTCTTTCCGCCGGCATCGGTGGCGAAGCCAAGCACCTTGTCGATCTTCAGTTGTGCCGTATCGGCGGGAGAGAGGTCGGCCGCGATGATGATCACCCCTTCCCCCATGTCGACCGCCGTGCGCTTCTTCCCCACGAGATTCGTAAGAATCCGCTGGCCGGCATATTGGATGTCGCTGATGCGCTCCCGAAGATAGTCATCCTCCATCCGGTCAAAAATTTCCCGGTATTGATCGACGGTCATTCGGACAGCCCATTCGGCGTTTACAGACATCTCGCGGATGTTTTTCACCGTGCGGTCGATGAATTTGCGATCCCGCATGATCATGATGTGGACATCGATGATGTAGAACGGCTCCATGTCGCCGTCCA
>JAQTRB010000025.1:6418-13064 GCA_028712015.1 Syntrophales bacterium | reverse complement strand
CGCGGGGCGGATATGGGCGAGAAAATGGGGTTTCCCTCGCTTCAGGCCGAGAAACCCGTAAGCGCCGAGGGCCTGCATCAACCGTTGGGCGGAGGCAAGCAAGAACAGCTCGCGGAACGCCTCCCAAGGGGAAGGAAAACCGGAGATTTCATAATAGAATCGAAGCAGTTCCTCCCGCTCCTCCTCGGAAAACGAGACGTAGGGATCCCGGAGAAGCGATCCGAGGTCGTAAAAGGGATTCCCGGATCGCATCCCCTGGAAGTCGATCAGGACCGGCTCCCCGCCGCGGATCATCACATTCTGCGACTGGAGATCGCGGTGGACCATGCCGGAAGTCGTCGAGATCAATCGCCCGGCGAGAGTCGAAAGCTCCTTCTCCAGGGCCTCGTTTTCTCCCTTCTCGAGTACGATTCCGCAGGCATTGCGGACGCACTGCTTCCGGAAGTATTCCCGCTCCCAACGATAGAGTTCTTCATCGAAGCCCGGCATCAGCCGGAGTCCGGCAGGGAGTCGATCCGGTGAAAACGCATGCAGTTTTGCGGCGTGCGCGAGGGTCTTTTCGTAGAGGCCACGACGGACTTCCCACCGGACATCACGGAACGTGTAGAGGTCCCGATTCCCCAAATCCTCCATCAGGATCAGGCGACGCTCCGGGTCATGGCCATGGATCTCAGGGACGCTCACGCCAATCCCCCGGAGAAAGGAGGCCGCCGCCGCATAAAGGTTGTTCTCCTCGTACATCCGGCCATAGCGCATCAGGATTACGGGTTTTTCGCCGGCCGTGGAAACACGGAAATAGTTCCGGTCCGACCCGCCTTTCCCGATGGGCTCCAGCTCTGCCCGCGCACCGGCGGGGAGGCCCAGCGTCCGGCAAATAAAGGCGGATTCTTCCGCGCTGATGTTCCGTCGCCGGCCGTCCGAAACGGCCAAAACGGTCGGGGGCGTTGCGTCCCCGGCAGCTCCTTCGTAGCCGAGCGGCAGGCCGTCGACTCTGATCCGCTCGTACTTCTCCTTGTCACCCACATCCTCCCAGCTTCCCGCGTCGATGACGACGGAGCCTACCGAACCGGGCGTCTTCCGGATCATTTCCGCGAAGACCGGAACGATGGACTCGATTTTCCCCGGTGTCAGCCTTCGGAGGAATCGCTTCTCCATGATATAGATTCCCGTGAAAAGGCAACGCCGGATGCCGGGATTCCCGAGGAGGTCGCGCAAGTCGCAGATCGCGCCCTGCGCGTCGAGGCAGACGTTCCGGAGGGGGCCGTCGCTCCTGAGGGCGAGCGTAACCTCGCGGCCGCCCGCTGAGTGGGCGGCGACAAGTGGAGACAGCGGAAGATCGGAGAGGATATCGCCGTTGTAGACCAGGATCGTATCGTCGTCTTTCAGAAGATCTTCGATGTTCTTGAGCCCGCCGGCCGTGTCGAGGAGAACCGGTTCCTGGCGGAAGAGGATCGGTGTCCCCCGCCAGTGTCCGCCGGGGAACGCCTTGTTATACTCGGCGGCGCAGTGGTGGGTGTTGACGACGAACCGCTTCACACCCACCGTTTGGCAATGGTCCATCGCAAAGGTGATCAGCGGGCGGTCGCCGACGCGCAGCAGGGGCTTGGGGCAGTTCTCCGTCCAGGGGCGCAGGCGCGTGCCCAGCCCCGCGCCGAGGATAAAAGCCGTCCGGATCGCGACCGGTTTCATCTGACGCTCCTGCCTGTCTTTTTCTTCTTCCCTTGTCATTCCTTCTTTCCGAACGCCGGGTCGATCCGGATCATCGCCGCCACGATGAACCCGGGGATCGTCGAGACGAGGATCCAAAGGAAGAAGCCTGAATAGCCCAGCTGCTCCTGAATCCAGCCGCTCGACATCGCCGGGATCATCATCCCGAGGGCCATGATCCCCGTTGCGATCGCATAGTGAACCGTCTTGTATTCCCCCTCGCAGACCATGATCATGAAGAGCGTATAGGCCGTGAAGCCGAAGCCGTAGCCGAACTGTTCCACCGTCACGGCGGCGTTGATCAGCCAGAGACTCTCCGGCATCGCCCGCGAGAGATAGATGAAGATCGCATCCGGCAGATGCATCGCGCAGACCATGATCCAGAGCCAGTATTTGAGCCCCTTCCGGGAGATGACCCAGCCGCCCAGGAGCCCACCCAGCATCAACGCGACCGCCCCGACCGTTCCATAGACGATTCCCACCTCCGCGGTCGTTAACCCCAATCCTCCCTTGGTTCGCGGATCGAGCAGGAACGGGGCGACCATCTTCACGAGCTGCGCCTCGGCGAATCGGTAGAGGATGAAAAAGGCGATCACCGTGATGATATCCTTCCTTCGGAAGAAGGTGGTGAAGCCCCGGACAAAGGCCGCGGTACCGCTCCGCGACGGATCGCGCTTCACCGGCCGGTCTGATGCCGGATGGGGAAGGACGAAGAGGTGGTAGAGAAAAAGGGCCAGCATGATTGCGGCGAGCAGGAAGAAGGTCACCGACCACGCCGATTGCACGCTGAAGCCCCGCGTCTCAAGGGTTCCGGCCAGCACAACGAGGACCCCCTTGGCGGCGATCATCGCGATCCGGTAGAAGATCGTCCGCACCCCGACAAAGGACGCCTGCTGATACTCCCGGAGACCCAACATGTAAAAGCCGTCGGCGGCGATGTCGTGGGTCGCCGAGCTGAACGCCATGATCCAGAAGAACGCCAGCGTGTAGCGGAAAAACCCGGGCGCCGGAATTGTGAGCGCCACGCAGGCGAAGGATGCCCCGAGGACGAGCTGCATCGCGACAATCCAGAACCGCTTCGTCCGAAACATGTCGACGAATGGACTCCAGAGCGGTTTGATGACCCAGGGGAGATAGAGCCAGGAGGTGTAGAGGGCGATTTCGGTGTTGGATATTCCGAGCCGCTTGTAGAGGATGACCGAGACGGTCATCGCCATCACGTAGGGGATTCCTTCCGCCAGATACAGGGTTGGGATCCAGGTCCAGGGGTTCCGGACGGCCGTTTTTTCAGACATCGCGATCTGCTCCATCCGAATCTCAGTATCGCTTCACGGAAGCCGTCCCGCGAAAATAGTGTCGCAGGATTTCTTCCGCCTTGCATCCCCTTTCCGCCATCACGGCCGCCCCGATCTGGCAGAGACCGACACCGTGTCCCCAACCCGCCCCGTAGAGGGTGAAGCGGGTCGGCACGCCGGAAGGGCGCCGGGTCACGGAGACGATGAAGGCGCTGCTCTTCAGATGGCTCGGCGACAGCCAGCGGCGGATCTCCAATTCCTTTCCCACGATCTGCGTGACGCTTGAGCCCTCGATCCGCAACCTGCGGATCCGGCCGGAGGGGCCGCGTTCCAAGGGTGCGATGTTTTGCAGAACGCCGAAGTCAATCCCCGATTTTTCGCGCAGAATCCCTTCCAGTTCTTCCCGTGGATAGCTCACCTGCCAGCGGAAGAAGTCGGCTGTTTCCCGGTCGAAAGCGGGAAGTATCCTGTCCAGGAGTTTCGGCTCTCCTGCGTTGCAGTAGACGGCGGGACGGGAGAGGATCCAGCGCTCCGCATCGGCCTCCGTCCGGATCGGGGCGAGGGGCGTGGCGGCATCGGGAACATGGCTGAGGTAGGGAACCGCCTTTTCTTCCCAGCAGGTGGCGTAATCCTCGGTCATCCCGCCGCAGGCCTTGTGGTAGCGGGCGTCGCAGATCTCGCCGTCGCGGACCAGAAAGACCCCCCGCGTCGCCCGGACGGCCTCTGCCGCCCTGCCGGCGGCAAGGCGGGTCACCCCCTGATATCGCTGGCAATGGTCGTCGGCGCAGACGTCGAAATGGTCGTGATCTTCACGATCGTACCAGCGGATGATCTCCCCTTCGTGTCGAATCGGATGCCCCGTCGCGCGACCTTCGTTTGCCTTTTGCCTGCCGCGCAGAAGCATGGCGACCAGCCAGCTCCGTGAGGCAATGGCGTGGGCCTTGAGAAATTCCGTCGGCGCCTCGCCGCTCATCTCCGACGAAACGACGCTGGCGAGGTACTCCTCCACGGGAAGTTTGTTTACGGCGGTCAGGGTTCTATTCCCCGCCGGCAACAGCATCAAGTCTCCGGAAAAGGTCTGCTCCTCCTTCCTCTCCCAGTGAAATGTTACGCCGATCGTCACATCGCAGAGCGTGAAGGTTGCCCCTGGCGCACCCGCCAGGCGGATCTCCGCCGCGCGGAGGATCTGCCGGCCCAGGTCGTCACCCAGGGCCAGGCTGTCCCCTTCGGATCGGACGATGAAGCCGCCCGTCAGCAACGTCCCGTTGCTTCGGTACGATCCGTTGAACCGCCCCCGGATTTCCGGATAGCGGCTGCAGATCCCGACCGTGATTTTCGGTTCTTCCATCGACCATTTCACCCAATATGGATAGGGGGCTTTCTATTATGGGAAGGATGTTATGTCAACGGCTCTTTTCCATCCCCGGGGATGAGTCACCGCGATCTCCGGTTGGATTTTATTGACACGGAGGGCGGTTCATCTTAGGATCAGATACAGATAAGGATGCGCTGCCGGAGCGGATGGAGCGCGTGGAGGATCCGGGTCAGAACGCCGCAACCCGGGACGCTCATGATTTTCAGGTCTCGATTCATCGAACAGGAGAGGCGATCATGTTTACAGTGAATGAGTATTTCGGCGGCAAGGTCATGTCCATCGCCTTTGCCGCCGCGGACGGCCCCGCAACCATCGGGGTGATGGCCTGTGGCGAATATGAGTTTGGGACCTCGACCCGGGAGATCATGACGGTCGTCAGCGGAGCGCTGACGGTCAAACTTCCCGAGGCGGATGGCTGGAAGACGTTCCGGAAGGATGAAAGCTTCACGGTGGGTCCGAACCTGAAGTTCCAACTCAAGGTAGACGAAGAATCGGCCTATCTTTGCCTATATCGGTAGACGTTTCCGTTATCCGCCGGAATACACCGGCGCGATAACGACGCGATCGCCATCCCGAAGCGGATCGAGCGGACCGATCGCGCCGCCGTTGCGGGTGTCGATCCGGGGACGGTCCCTGCCGATCCCGACATGCTCGATCAGTCCTTCCACCGTCGCCGGCTCGGGAACCTCGAATTCCTTTTCGCTGAAGCCGGCCTCGTAGATGAACGGGCCGACCAGCTTGACGGTGATCTTCATTCTACTCGAGACGGGTGTATTTCTCGACCTCCCGGGCCTCGTCGGTCAAACCCAGGGACTCCGCCGTCTTCCTCGTGGGGATGCCCCGTTTGTCCCAGCCCCGGATATCGTAAAAGTGGTCGAGCAGCTCGTTGTACTTGTCCAGCTCCAGGATCTTCCCGGCAATGGGTCCTTCCCGGTCGGCGTTCATCGGATCGAACCAGGCCATCGGGGGATAATCTCTTGTCCGGTCCCAATCGGGAATCTCGCGGACCCAGAAAAATTTCATCAGAGCGTAGATCCGGTCGCCGACTTTCCAGAAATCGTCGAGCGCCCAGTCGAGGCCGGTGGCCTTGCTGAAATAGATCGGATAATTCTTGACGTCCCAACCCAGTTCGACCCACGGGAAGCGGCAGGCGACCAGGAATTCGAAGAGACCGCCCCGGATCCGCTGCAGTTCGACAACCTTCTCGGCTTTTTCCCGACCGTAGGAGTCGCGGGCGGTCTGCTTCAGCTCGAACGTGATCACCCAGGCCTCCTTGTGGTGCGCGCCGATGGGGCTCGTCCCCAAGGCCAACGCCATGCCCGGGATGAACTTACAGTTATAGGCCGGAATATCCAGCCCCTTGACCTGCATGGCATAGGCCTCGGAACCTTGGCCGAACCTGCGCGCCATCCGCAGCGTTCCGTCGGCCAGCAGATTTCCGAGTTCGCCCTCACGCCTTGCGGCCAGCCCCAGGAGCTGCTTGGCCCGTTCGGCATCTCCGAAGCGAAAGTCTCCTTGCGTCGCGCCGTGCTCGATCGCGTCGGCATAGAAGGAGAGGGAGCAGCCGGCCGATATCGTGTCGATTCCATAGTCGTCGCAGAGGTGGTTCAGCGAGGCGACCTGGTCGAGGTCGAAGATCTCCAGGTTGGCGCCCAGCAGGCCGATGTTCTCGTAGTCGAGTTCGGACTCCCGCCCTTCATGGTCCCGGATCGTGATGCCGCAGTGCATCGCGCAGTTCGGACAGCCGTAGGTGGCGATCCGGGCGTCGTTGAGCCTCTCGCCGTCGATCTTCCAGGCATCGGGGTGTCGGGTCTTCCGGAAGTTGCGGACCGGCAGCGCGGCGACCTCGTTGCACCAGGCCAGAACACCCGTTGTCCCCTGGATGGACCAGCCGCTCTTCTTGTCGATCGCCCGGACCTTTTTCAGATCGCCCGTTCCTATGGCCTTCATCCGTTCCGGATCGGCGACCGGGATGGGCTTCGTCCCCTTGACGACGATGGCCTTCAACTTCTTGGAGCCCATGACCGCCCCCATGCCGGGTCTGCCGCCGGCCCGGCCTTCCAGGCTGCGGACCACGGCGTACAGGACCCTGTTTTCTCCACCCGGCCCGATTGCGAGAACCCCGACATTCTTTCCGTACTTGGCGTAGATCCAGTCGTTCGTGTCATAGGTCCCCTTCCCCCAGAGCTCGTCCGCGGGCAGGAACTGCACCCGGTCATCCTCGATGTAGAGGCAGGTCGGAGAGGCGGCCTGCCCTTCCACAATCAGA
>JAQTRB010000025.1:0-6318 GCA_028712015.1 Syntrophales bacterium | reverse complement strand
GTGACCATGTTCCGCAATTCGGCCGGATGCTTGGCCGATTGCTGCGCGTAAAGCACCGATCCCAGCATCGTCTCCACGACGATGTCGTGCGCGACGTCGCGCGCGAATCCCAGATGAACCGCCGCATCGATCAATGCCTCCAGGACCAGGAACGTGTAGGTCGGGCCGGTTCCGCTGACGGCGGTGGCCATGTCGAGATACTTTTCGTCGTCGACCTGGATTTCTTTTCCGAGCGACTGAAAAACCAGGCGCGCCTGTTCCCGTTGCGCATTGCTTGCGTCCGCCGTCGCCGTCCATACCGTCAAACCCTGGCCGATCTGCGCCGGCGTGTTCGGCATCGCGCGGACGATCGCCCGATGGGCAAGCCCTTCCGCCAGGGTCGCGATTCGTCCGCCGGCAATGATCGATATGAGCAGTTGATCGGCGCGCAACATCCCCTTGAGCTCGGGCAATACGCGCGCAAGGATCTGCGGTTTGATGGAGAATACCACCACGTCTCCCTGTTGCGCCGCCTGGCGATTGTCGGCCGTCGTGCGAATGGGGTAGCGTTGCTCAATGCTTCTACGGCGTTTTTCGTTCGGTTCGCTTGCGATGATTGCCTCCGGCGCAACGGTTTCGTGCCGAAGCAATCCCTGAATCATCGCCTCCCCCATCACGCCGCCGCCGATAAACGCTATCGAGCCCAGTCCGGTTTCGGTCATAGTTCACACTCCTCTTACAATGATGTCCGTGCCTTTTCGGCGGGGAACGGATCGGAAAATCCGTTCGGCCGGCGCCGCACGCCGATCCATATCTTTCCGATATCCTGAACGAAGAAAACGCTTTGAAGTGCGCCGAGTATATGAAGAGGACCCTTGTGTGTCAAGACAATTGACGATCCATCGACAAGCTTTCGATCCAAGGAATCTTTCGTTGATTCCGACCCCTTTCTTTTTCATTCTTTCGTTGCACGGACGGCGCCGGTTGTGATAGTCATAGCATCCATTTCGTCAAGGAGGGTTGCCGCATGATCCACGTCCAGGAAATCGATGGACGCAAGTTGGTTTGCTGGAGCAGCAACGGAGGTTTCCTCCCCGATCGGAAGACGCTGGTCTTCATTCACGGCTCCGGCGGAAGTCACACGGATTGGATCCTGCAATACACGCCGTTGAAGGATCTCTTCAATATTGTCGCACTCGACCTGCCCGGCCACGGACAGTCCGATGGGCCCGGAGAACAGGACGTATCCGCCTATGTGGAGTGGGTGAAGAAGATCCTGGAGGGACTGGAAGTCGCAAAACCGGTCCTGATCGGCCACTCCCTCGGCGCCGCCATCTCTCTGAGTTTCGTGATCCGGTACGGCCAGATGGCGGCCGCAGTGGTCCCCGTGGGCGGTGGGGGGCGAATGCCCGTCAATCCCGCCATCCTGGAGGGGCTGAAACGGGACCCGGCCGCAATCATCGGACTCGCGGCCAAGTTTTCGATCGCCAAAGAAAACCGGGAGCGGCTCTCCGGTCTGCTTATAGAAACCCTCACCCGCGTAAATCCCGAGATCCTCTACGGCGATTTTGCCGCCTGCGGTAAATTGGACATCCTGGATGCGGTCGCCGCCATCCGAATCCCGGCGCTCGTTATCTGCGGCGCCGATGACAAAATGACCCCGCCCGCCCTGTCCCAAGGCCTCGGGGAGAACATCCCCGAAGCCAGGCTTGTTTTGATCCCCGGGGCGGGACATTTCGTCATGCTGGAAAACCCGGAGGCCTTCAACGCGGCCCTCACGGATTTCGTGAGTTCACTGCCGGCATGACTTTTTGAGGTGTAAGGTATTCGGTTCCCGGTTGCCGGCGAAACCTCAAGCCAAACGCCTTCCGCCGCGGGGAAATCGCACATCCCCCTTCGAGCGAAAGGGGTCAAGGGAGGCCGTAAAAGCATGTTTGTCTTCGGGAATTTTATTGTCGCCATCGCCCGGATTGTCGATGTCGCGCTGACCGTCTACCTGTGGCTCATCATCATCCGGTCGGTCCTCTCCTGGGTCAATCCCGATCCCTACAATCCGATCGTGCGCTTCATTTACCAGGTCACCGAACCGGTCATGGCCCCAATTCGGAGATGGCTGCCCATTCGGGGGATGGGCATCGATTTTTCGCCCATCATCATTCTGCTGCTCATCCTCTTCCTGCAGAGCTTCCTGGTGAAGAGCCTCCTTGAGCTTGCCTATTCTTTCCGGTGATCAGACCATGATTTCGATCCGCGAAACATCGACAGGCGTCGTTTTTCGCATCCGGGTCGTCCCGCGGGCTTCCCGGAATGAAGCGGTCGGCATCCGGGACGATGCGTTGAAGCTCCGGATCACGGCCCCTCCGGTGGAGGGAAAGGCGAACGAGGCCTGCATCGAACTGCTGGCGGAACTGCTCGGCGTGAAGCGGGCTCGGGTGACCATCGTTGCGGGTCATGCGTCCCGGGCAAAAACCGTCGAGGTGAAGGGGGCAAGGGCCGCCGAAATCGTCGCCCGGTTCGCGGCGTTTCAGGATTGATCGCAACCCGGCAATAGGATCCGGGAAGCGGGCAGTGGATATTTTTCGGGGCGCCCTGCACCCGCAGCGAAGCGAGGGCAGGGTGGAAATAAGGTCCGGTCCAAAAGGGCCCGGATCTTGAGGTCGTTCCGATACCGGGCCGGAACAGACAGGTTTCAGGAAAGTTTTACGATGGGCGAGATACACGGTTCCGAAAATTCACGGGTCGTCCGGGCGGCGGGCGTCGTGGGGACGGCGACGATGCTTTCCCGCGTCTTCGGATTTGTCCGGGATATGATTGTGGCCGGATTCTTCGGCGCCGGTCTCTCGACGGACGCCTTCTTTGTGGCCTTCCGGATCCCGAACCTGCTCCGCCGGCTCCTCGCCGAGGGGTCGCTGACCGTCTCCTTTGTCCCGGTCTTCACGGAATACCTGAAGAACAGAACCCGGGAGGAGGCGCTGGAGCTGGCTGATATCGCCTTCACAGCCCTGTCGATCCTGCTCGTCGTTGTTTCACTTCTCGGCGTTCTCTGCTCGCCGCTCATCGTGACGATCATGGCGCCCGGCTTCGCCAAGACGCCCGTCCAGTACGATCTTGCCGTTTTCCTGACCCGGCTGATGTTCCCCTACATCCTGTTGATTTCGCTCGTGGCCCTGTGCATGGGGATACTCAACTCGCTCAGGCACTTCGCGGCGCCGGCGCTGTCGCCCGTCGTCCTGAACATCGCGATGATCCTGGCGGCGCTGACCCTCCGCGACTTTTTCCCGGAGCCGATCACCGCGCTCGCGGTCGGCGTGATGGCGGGCGGCGTGCTCCAGCTTGCGATGCAATGGCCCTTCCTTGTCCGAATGGGAGTCAGGCTGAGGCCGAACTTCCGCTTTCGCCATCCGGGAGTCAAACGGATCGGTCTGCTGATGCTGCCCGCGGTTTTCGGGGCGGCGATTTACCAGATCAACATCTTCATCGGGACGATCCTCGCGTCGCTGCTGCCGACGGGGAGCGTCTCCTACCTTTATTACGCCGACCGGATCGTCGAACTTCCTCTCGGGGTTTTCGCGATCGCCGTGGGAACGGCGACGCTCCCCAGCTTCTCAGAGCAGGTCGCGAAGGGACGTTTCGAAGAGATGAAACGGACGATCTCCTTCTCGCTGCGGATCATCCTCTTCATTACGATCCCGGCGACGGTCGCGCTGATCGCGCTCCGGATTCCGATCATCTCCGTTCTTTTCCAGCGGGGCGAGTTCGGCGTTCCATCGACCCTGCTCACGGCGCAGGCCCTCCTCTGTTATGCCGTCGGCCTCTGGGCCTTCTCCGTGATTCGGATCATCGTCGCGGCCTTCTACTCCCTCCAGGACACGAAGGCCCCGATGAAGGCCGCAATCGTCGCATTGATCGTCAACGTCCTCTTCAGCGTCGCGCTGATGTTCCCGCTGAAGCATGGCGGACTGGCGCTGGCCACCTCCATCGCCACCGCCGTGAACGTGGGGATGCTCTGGATCATTCTCCGCCGTCGCATCGGGAAACTTCTGAACCGGGAATTCTACCGGTCGATCGGCCGGACTTTTCTGGCCTCCGTCGTCATGGGGGGGATCATCCTCCTGATCGGCCTGCTGTATCCCTGGAACATAACCGCTCCCTTCAACGCAAGGTTCACCCACTTGGCCCTCTGTGTCGCCGGCGGCGCCGTCGCCTTCTTCGGCGCGGCCCTGCTTCTGAAGAGCCCGGAGATGACCGACGTCATCGGTTCGATCCGCCGCCGCCTGTCGAAACACTGAAAATTGGCGCGATCTGTTCGAAACATCCATCTTGACAACGCCGGAAAAAGGTATATAGAAGCAGCGCTTTCAAATCGGAAGCCATGATAATCATTCAACTAAGGAGGTTGGGGATGAAGAGTTTCAAGTATTCAGTATCATTGATGATGGTTCTTGCGCTGGCATTGGTTTTCATCGGTTGTTCAAAGCCCCCCGAGGCGGAACAGAATGCCGCCAAGGCCGCGATGGACGCCGCCATGTCCGCGGGCGCCGACAAGTATGCCGCCGCCGATCTGGATGCCGCCAAGAAGGTTTGGGAAGCCGCCGAGGCTCAGGTGAAGGACAAGAAGTACAAGGAGGCCAAACAGGGCTATGTGGATGCCAAAGCCGCCTTCGAGAAGGCTGCCGGCGCCGTCGAGACGGGCAAGAAGGCCGTTGCCGACGAGGCGACCGCTGCCGTAGCCGCGCTCGAAGAGGGCTGGAAGGGCGTCGAGGCCGCCGCCAAGAAGGTCGAAAAGCAGATGAAGGAGAAAAAGGACGCCTGGACTGCCGATGCCAAGGCCTTCGGGGACAACCTCAAAGCCGCCAAGGATGCGATCGCCGCCGATCCGATCGGTGCGAAGGAAAAAGCGGCCGAACTGAAGGCCGTCATTGAAAAATGGGAAGCCGCGCTGAAGGAATTGGCCGCGGCTCCGGCCAAGGCGATCTCCGCGAAGAAGGCAAAGAAGTAGGACCGCTTGTCCGGATGGATTCAGATGGAGAGAAGCGTTCCGCCGATTCCGGTGGAACGCTTTTCTTTCAAGGAAAACAACCATGCAATATATTCGCTTCGGCAGAACCGGGCTTCAAGTTTCCAAACTCTGCCTGGGTACCATGACCTTTGGGTTACAGAGCGATGAGGCTGCTTCTTTTGCGATTCTCGACAAAGCCGCGCAAGGCGGCATAAACTTCATTGACACCGCAGACGTGTATCCGCTGGGGAGCACGCTGGAACTGGTCGGACGCACTGAGGAAATCGTCGGGCGGTGGCTTTACGGAAAGCGCGAACAGTTTATCTTGGCCACCAAGTGCGGCTTCGCGATGGGACCGCTTGCCTGGCAGCGAGGCGCTTCGAGAAAGCATGTGCTGAATGCCATCGATGCATCGCTCAGGCGTCTGGGTACGGACTACGTTGATCTCTATCAGGTACACCATCCGGATACCGATACGCCGATGGACGAAACCCTTGAAGCCTTCGACACCGTACTTCGCAGCGGCAAGGCTCGTTATATCGGCTGTTCCAACTATCAAGCGTGGCGTCTCGCCCGTGCATTGGGTCGCAGCGAAGCGATGGGACTGCACAAATTCGTGTCCGTCCAGCCACGCTACAATCTTCTCTTCAGGCAAAACGAACGGGAACTGTTCCCGTTGTGCGAAGAGGAAGGCATTGCCGTCATTCCATACAATCCGCTCGCGGGAGGGATGCTGACGGGGAAACACAAGCGTTCTTTGGCGCCCGTTGAAGGCCGCTTTTCCGTTGGTCGGGCGGCAAAAATGTACACCGATCGGTACTGGCATGACAGAGAATTCGATACGGTGGACACCATCGTAAAAATAGCCGGGGAGGCAGGCGTGGCACCCGCGACGTTGGCGGTGGCCTGGGTGATCGCCAATCCGGTCATAACCGCCCCGATCATCGGCGCCAGCAAGCCCGAACATGTAGATGCCGGTCTGGCCGCGGCTGAGCTGAAGCTTGATCCCGCATGCAAGGCCAAACTTGACGAATTGACCCATGAGTTTCGCATGGGCGATGCGCTGCGCTAGACGACGTTTTTGGCAAATCCTCTTATCCCATCGATACAATATTTTAATCGTAAATAATTAAAATAGCTGACCTCTGGTTTAACATGTGGTACAATTTGGACAATGGGAGGTCATCATCATGTGGGCATTCAGAAAAGCGTGTTATCGTACCTATCAGTTCATCATGGGCTTGGGAATGAAATGCATTCCCTGGATCGAACCCGTCATCATCGACGGCGCGGACAGCATCAAGCAACTCGCCACGGTGGTTAAAGAGAAAGGTTTCAAT
>JAQTRB010000264.1 GCA_028712015.1 Syntrophales bacterium | reverse complement strand
TTTTTAAGAAAGGAAAAGGGGAGCAACCATGAGCAAGGAAATGGAAATCGTCCGTCTGCGGAAGGAGCTGTCCGACTTTTCGATCCGTTCGTTCCGGCGGGGACTCGTCAGCGGGACCGGGGGAAACATGAGCGTCCGGATTCCCGGAACCGACGAGGTCCTGATCACCCCGACCGGCATCTCGCTGGGCGATATCCGGCCCGAGATGAATCTGCTGATGAACCTCGACGGGACCGTCCTGGAGAGTCCCCTCGGACTCAAGTCATCGAAGGAAACCGGTTTTCATCTGGCGGTCTACCGGCTGCGCCCCGATGCGGGGGCGGCGGCCCACCTGCATCCCCCCTATGCAACGGCCTATTCGAACAGAATGAAACCCCTTCCGCTGGTGACGGTTTCGGCCCGAGGCGTTCTGAAGGAGGTTCCCTGCATCGAAAGCGCTCCGGCGGGATCCCCGGAGCTTTCCCGGCATGTCCAGGAGGGGTTGAAGCGATTTCCGGCTGCGGTCAGGGTCATCCTGATGCGGGAGCACGGAACTCTGGCGCTCGGTTCGGACCTCGCCAACGCCTATTACCTTTCGGATCTGGTCGAAGACACGGCGAAGATCGCCTTCATCGAAGGCAACATCAAAAACGATTGAGGGGAAATCACCGGGGCGCAAAAACAAAAGGCATCGCCTGGACGATCCCCAAAGCCATGGCGGTCTGCCCGGTTCTGTCCGGCCATAACGACGGGGATGGTCCGGATCTGAACCCTTCCAGACGGCTTTACGCGTACTTCTCCACGCGGTAGCGGGCCATCCGGACCTGGGCGTCGAGATCCCGCTTTCGCAGGCGGATGTTCCCCGGGGTCACTTCGACCAGTTCGTCTTCGGCGATGAACTCGATGCACTGGTCGAGCGACATCGGCCGCGCCGGCCTGAGGATCACCGTCTGGTCCGAGGTGGAGCTTCGCATGTTCGTGAGCTTCTTTTCCTTGACGATGTTCACGTTCATGTCGATGGAACGGTTCCGCTCCCCGACGATCATCCCGGCGTACACCTCCGTGCCCGGGGAAATCATCAACTCGCCGCGATCGGCCATCGCGTGGCAGGCGTAGGCCGTCGTCTTCCCCGGACGGTCGGCCACGAGCGCTCCCGTCACCCGCTGCGGGATCGCGCCCGCCCAGGGCTCGTATCCCTCGAACAGGGTGTTCATCACACCGGACCCCTTCGTGTCCGTCAGGAAGTGGGTCCGAAAACCGATCAGGCCACGCGCCGGGATGACAAACTCCAGGTTGACCCGTCCGCTCCCCTTGTTGACCAGGTTGACCAACCGGCCCTTGCGCGTCGCGAGCTTCTCCGTAAGGATCCCGATGAACTCTTCGGGGGCGTCGATGAAGAGGCGTTCGACCGGCTCGAAGACCTTCTCTCCCTCCTGCCGCGTGATCACATGGGGTTTGGAGACCATGAACTCGTATCCCTCGCGACGCATCGTCTCGATCAGGATCGCCATCTGCAGCTCTCCCCGCCCGCACACCTCGTAGACGTCGGCCCGCTCCGTCGGCTTTACCCGGAGCGACACGTTCTTGAGAATCTCCCTCTCCAGCCTCTCTTTGAGGTGGCGCGAGGTGAGAAATTTGCCCTCCCGGCCGGCCAGCGGACCGTTGTTCACGAAAAAGAGCATCGAAACGGTCGGCTCGTCGACGCGGATCCTGGGCAGGGGTTGCGGGTTCTCCAGGGAGGAGATGGTGTCGCCGATCTGGACGTTCTCCACGCCGGAAAAGGCAACGATGTCTCCCGCCTCGACCCGCTCCGCCGGAACCTTTTTCAGCCCCACGAAGGTGTAGAGGGCGGAGAACCGGACCCCCGGGGTGACCGCCTTGTCGCCGCAGAGGCTGTAGGACTGACGCATCTCCAGGATGCCGTTCATCAGGCGGCCGATCGCGAGCTGACCCACGTAGGGGTCATAGTCGAGGTTCGTGACGAGGTACTGCGGCACGGCCCCATCATCCGCCTCCGGTCCAGGAATCGCGGTCAGAATCGTCTCGAAAAGCGGCTTGAAATCCGTCGAGCCGTCTCCCGGCTGTCTGTGGGCGACACCCCGCTTCGCGTTCGTGTAAAGGATGGGAAACTCGATCTGCTCTTCCGTCGCATCGAGGTCGATGAAGAGATCGTAGACCTCGTTGATCACCTCCTCGATCCGCGCATCGGGCCGATCGATCTTGTTGATGATCAAGACAACCGGGATCCGTCGGGCAAGGGCCTTCTTCAGAACGAAGCGGGTCTGCGGCAGCGGACCTTCGCTCGCATCGACCAGCAGCATCACCCCGTCCACCATGTTCAGGCTCCGCTCGACCTCCCCGCCGAAATCGGCATGACCCGGGGTGTCCACGATGTTGATCTTCACCTCCCCATAGCGGACGGCGGTATTCTTGGCCATAATCGTGATGCCTCGTTCCCTTTCGAGATCGAGCGAATCCATCACGCGATCCTCGACCACCTGATGTTCGTTGAAGGTTCCCGTCTGGCGGAGCATTCCGTCCACCAGGGTCGTCTTCCCGTGGTCCACGTGGGAAATGATGGCTATGTTACGGATGTTCGTTTTTCGCATGCTGATCCTTTACGCCGGACGTCTCGTCCGTTCTTGTCCGCGTCCCCTTCCGCTTCGCCGCCGGGGGCGTTTCTTCCGACCCTCCGGAGCGGACCCGTCGGAGTGCGACGGGGCGGCGGATGACGTTTCATCCTCTTCTTTCGGGGTTTCCGCCGACGGAGACAGCGGCGCGGCCTGAAGCGTGCGCTGGTAATAATCGTCCAGCAGCATCGCGATCAGCGGCGACTCCTCCTCCGCCTCGGCAAGGTTCCGGCCCAGGGAAATGAAGCGCCGCATCCGTTCCTTCTCGAGGCTGTCGCGGGAACGAAGCTCGGCTTCCAGCGCGGCGACCACCCGCTGCGCGACGATCCCCTCGACATCCTCGTCCGTGGGTACCGTGCGCTCGCGAAGGTCGGTGATGTTGAAGCTCCGGGCGATCGATTTGAGGGCAAACTGTTCCATGCCGGCCACCAGCGTGATGGCCGTGCCGCTTGCCCCGACGCGCCCCGTGCGCCCCGCGCGGTGGATATAGAGCTCGGGGTCCTCCGGCGGTTCGTACTGGATCACGTGCGACAGATCCGGAATGTCGATCCCCCGGGCCGCCACATCGGTCGCCACGAGGAAGCGGAGCGTCCCCTTGCGCACCCGCGCCAT
>JAQTRB010000263.1 GCA_028712015.1 Syntrophales bacterium | reverse complement strand
GAAGCTTACGTCACGATATTGTCCTTGTCAATACGATATTGGACGAGGGAATTTTCTCGAAAAGGGGGTCGATCTCATCACCGCCCGAAAATGATGACCGCGATTTGCAAATGTGCCGGTATCTCTCTCGTCAAGAGACGAAACATCATCCTGTGGAGGAAGAAAAGGCAAAGGAAAATCCCTGGGAAAAGGATACCCACCCGGTACAACAACTGAAAAAAAAAGGGGCTCCGGCATGACCCGCAACCCCTCGATTCCGTTGGTAGGCGGTACTGGGATTGAACCAGTGACTTCTACCGTGTGAAGGTAGCACTCTCCCGCTGAGTTAACCGCCCAATGCAAACGATCTATACCCTAAAGAATTCCCGTTTTCAAGCGAAAAAACCGTTGCCCTGTCCCGAAAGAAAGGAAAAGCCATGATCGTGCGATCATGGCTTTTCCGGCTTCGGCTTACGGCGCGCAGGACAGCGTTCAGCGCAACATCAACGGGAGAATGAACAGGCGCGTGAGCAATACGAGGTTCAGGTTCATATTCCGCTTCCGGTTGAGATCAGATTCAGCCCCATTACAGCATCTCATAGATTCCCGCCGCACCCATACCGCCACCGATACACATGGAGACAATGCCCCTTTTCGCCTTCCGCCTTTTCAGTTCGTGGAGAAGCTGGGCGGTCAGCTTGGCGCCCGTGCATCCCAGCGGGTGACCCAGCGCAATGGCGCCGCCGTTGGGGTTGATATCGCCCTTATTGAGCCTGTCCTCGATTCCGACCTGACGGATCGAATAGAGGGCCTGGGAGGCAAAGGCCTCATTGATCTCGAAAACATCGATATCCTTGGTCGTCAGTCCCGCCATCTTGAGCACCTTCGGAATGGCGTAGGCCGGTCCGACGCCCATCTCTTCCGCCTTGCAGCCGGCCACGGCAAAATGGGTCAGTCTGGCCAACGGCTTCACGCCGATCGCCTTCGCCTTCTCCGGCGTCATCAGCAAGCAGAAGGCCGCCCCGTCCGTCATCTGCGAGGAGTTGGCCGCCGTCACCGTTCCCCCCTGCTTGAACGGGGATTTCAGTTTGGCCATATCCTCAAGCTTTGCCGGCCATCTCACGCCGTCATCGGTATCGAAGACAACTTGTTCGCGCACGCGCTTCCCATTCTTCAGCACCTTGTATTTGTACGCCGCGATCGGGATAATCTCTTCCTTGAACTTGCCGGCCTTGATCGCCTCATAGGCTTTGCGGTTGCTTTCGAGACCGAACTTGTCCATATCTTCCCGGGAGATGTTGTAGTTGGCGGCCACATTTTCGGCCGTGACCCCCATCGAGACATAGACGTTCGGCATCGAACCGTCGAAGGCCCATTCCGGATTGGGACGGAAAATACTTCCTCCCATCGGGATGTGGGACATCGTTTCGCATCCGCCGGCAATGATGACCTCGGACCACCCCGCCCGAATTTTTGCGGTCGCGTCGGCAATGGACTGAATGCCGGAAGAGCAGAAACGGTTGACCGTCATCCCCGACGTCGAGATCGGCAAACCAGCGCCCATGGCGATGACCCGCCCGAGGTTCATCCCCTGCTCCGCCTCCGGAAAGGAGCAACCGACGATCACGTCATCGACATCCTCCGGCTTCAACGCCGTAACCCGCGCGAGAAGACCCTTCATGACCTGAATTCCGATTGCGTCCCCCCGGGTGGATGCAAGACCGCCGCGCTTGTAACGTCCTCCCGGACTCCTGACCGCTTCGACAATAACAGCATCGCTCATCGTATTCCTCCTTTTCAATGGCCGTCGATCTTTCCCGGCTGAATCCATGTTTGGGACCACCGGGAAAGATCGACTTCTCGATTCGTTTAGTTGCGCAACGGTTTCCCGGTTGTCAGCGTGTGCATGATCCGGTCCTGCGTCTTCCTCTCCCCGCAGAGGCTCATGAAGGCTTCCCTTTCCAGCGCCAGGATCTCCTCTTCCGTGACCAGCGTCCCTTCCGCGCAATCCCCGCCGGAAATGATATGGGCCAGTTTCCGGGAAACATGGACGTCATAGTCCGACGCGAAATTTCCCTGACGCATGTTGTACAGGATTGCCTCAGCCATACCGCGGAAGTTCTCACCCATGACGGGAATCAATGCCGGACGCGGTTTCTTGTAGAATTTCGCGAGACCCAGAACAACCTGTTTGGCGTCCCAGAGTTGTTGATCCCGACCCAGGCTGATGCTTTCCGTCTTTCGGATGTAACCGAGTTCCATCCCCTCCGCCGCACTGGTCGCAACCTTCGCCATCGCGATGTTTTCGAACGCCTTGGCAAAGACATGCTGCAGGTTCATCCCCGCTTCGATTGTGCCGTCGGGGATGCCTTCCGTCACGCGGACCATCAACTCCTTGCAACCGCCGCCGGCCGGGATCACTCCTACGCCGGCTTCGACCAGGCCGATGTAGGTCTCTCCGCAAGGCTGGCACTTCGCCGCATGCATGGCCATTTCGCATCCGCCGCCAAGGGCAAGACCGGCCGGCGCCGAAACCACGGGTTTTGCGCAGTATTTCATCCGCATGTTGGCGTTCTGAAACTCCTCGATCAGCTTCTCGAGGAGGTCCCAGTCACCCTTCTGAATGGCCAGAAGGACCTGGAAGATATTCGCCCCGGCCGAGAAGTTTCCCGCATGGTTTCCAACCACCATCCCGCTGAAATCCTTCTCGACAATGTCGCAGGCGGCAAAAATCATCTCGATCATGCCGCCATCCACGGCGTTCATCTTCGTATGGAACTCCAGACAGGCCACTCCGTCGCCGATATCGATCAGCGATGCGCTGCCGTTTTTCTTGATGAGCTTGTTCTGCGCCTTCAGATCGGGCAGCAGGATGATCCGGGGATTCGGCTCCAGCTTGGCATATCCCTTCTTTTCGAAATCGTAGAAATAGAGACCGTCTTCCTTCTTGTCGTAGAAGCGCTCGCACCCCTTCTTCAGCATCTCGTCGATCTTTTTCGGGACCTTGAGTTTCAGCTTCTTCATCACCTCGACGGCCTCGCGGACGCCGATCGCGTCCCACGTCTCGAAGGGCCCCAACTGGTGGTTGTAGCCCCACTTCATCGCGTTATCGATGCCGATAATATTGTCGCAGATTTCCGGAACGCGGTTGGCGGCATAGATGAAGTTGTTGCAAAGGTACTCGCGGGTGATCTCTCCGGCGATGTCCGTCCCGTTGAACATCACCCTGATCGTTGCGGCGACGCCCTCATC
>JAQTRB010000262.1 GCA_028712015.1 Syntrophales bacterium | reverse complement strand
ATCGCCATGAAAAGTCCAAGCACAACCTGGTGGTTCTGCTGGATGGCATCGCCGATCCGCAGAATCTGGGTTCCATCATCCGGACCGCTTGCTGCTGCGGTGCGAACGGCGTCATCATTCCGGAGAACCGCGCAGCCTCGATCACGGCGTCCGTCGCCAAGGCTTCCGCGGGAGCGGTTCATCATCTGCCGACGGCCATGGTGGTCAACCTGGTTCGCACCATTGAATACCTGAAAGAAAAGGGGTTCTGGATCTACGGCGCCGACGCGGAGGCGCATATGGATATCGAGACGCCGGACTATGAGGGGAATGTCGCCGTGGTCATGGGAAGCGAGGGCCGGGGGCTTCGGCCTCTGATCCGGAAAAAGTGCGATTTCCTGTTGGCCATTCCCTTGCGGGGGCGGATATCCTCTTTGAATGTTTCGGTCGCGGCCGGCGTAATCCTTTTTTCGATTCTTAGAAAATGGGGGAGCTAATCATGCCGTTTTTCTTATGGCAGGCGGAAACGAAAAAAGGGGAAACCCAAAAAGGCGAAATCAACGCCGCCAACGAAGCCGCGGTCAGGGGTCAACTTCGTCGACAGGGATACAAATCGATCACCGTCAAAAAAAAACCGAAGGATCTCTTCGAGAACATCCCTTTCCTCCAGAAGAAGGTCTCGGAGAAGGATGTGGTGGTCTTCGCCCGGATCTTTTCCACCATGATCAATGCCGGCCTTCCACTGATTCAGTGCCTGGACCTTCTTGGGAAACAGGAACAGAACAAAACGTTCGCCAAGGTGATCGGGGGCATCCGGGAGGATATTGAAGGCGGCTCCACGCTAACCGATGCGCTCAAAAAATATCCGAAAATCTTCGATGAACTTTTTGTCAATCTCGTTGCCGCCGGGGAAAGCGGCGGTATCCTGGATGTGATTCTGCAACGCCTCTCCGGTTACATGGAGAAGGCTATGAAATTGAAGAGCAAGGTTAAGGGAGCGATGACCTATCCGATCAGCGTTTTGGTTATCTCGATCGGCGTCGTGGCCGTTTTGCTGCTGAAGGTCATCCCGGTTTTCCAGAAAATGTTCGAAGGGATGGGTTCATCTCTGCCCGGACCGACACAGTTTCTGGTGGACGCGAGCCGGTTTGCCCAGAATTATTTTCTGTATATGGTCATGGGGCTCGTCGCTCTCGTCTATGGATCCAAACGGTATTATGCGACCGAAAAAGGGAAGCTCGCGATAGACGGGCTGATCCTGAAGCTGCCGGTTTTTGGTCCGCTGCTGAAGAAGGTGGCCGTGGCCAAGTTCACCAGGACGCTCTCCACCATGATGGCCAGCGGCGTGCCGATTATGGAGGGGTTGGGCATCGTCAGCAAGACTGCGGGAAACAAGATCGTTGAAATTGCGTTGATGCAAACGAGACAGAGCATCAGCGAGGGGAAGACGATCGCCGAACCGCTGATGGAAGCCGACATTTTTCCCGCCATGGTGGTGCAGATGATCGCCGTTGGCGAGGCGACCGGCGCCCTGGACACGATGTTAGCCAAAATCGCCGATTTCTATGACGACGAGGTGGATGCGGCGGTCGGCGCCATGACGGCGTTGCTGGAGCCTTTCATGATGGTGTTTTTGGGCGGTGTGGTCGGCGGGATGATTGTTGCGATGTACCTGCCCATCTTCCAGATGGCTGCCGCTGCGGGATAGCAACGAAAAATACGCGCAGGCGGCTTACCGTAGCTGTGCGGGGCGTGGAAAAAATGGTCGGGATGGCGCGATTTGAACGCGCGACTCCTGCGTCCCGAACGCAGTGCCCTACCAAGCTGGGCCACATCCCGACGACTGTGCTTCATATCCAATTTGCAATGAATTGTCCAACCTTTTTTTCGGCTCCTGGGAAAAAGAGCGACATCTTTCTCTTCGCACGGCGATTGCGCTGCCCGTAAGTTTCCATCACGTGTCCTTCCGCCCCCCGGAAGATCCCGTTTGTGTTTTTCAGATCGACATGGTAAAGATAGAAGAAGAACGTTTTTCGAGGTATGATCGTGATCATCTACGACCTCAAGTGCCGAAACGAGCATAAATTCGAGGGATGGTTTCAGAACCGGATGGCCTTCGAGGGGCAAAAATCGCAAAAACTTGTCGCATGTCCCGTGTGTGGAAACACCGAAGCGACGTTGATTCCCTCATCGGTGGCGATTATGGGGCGGGACCATCGTTCCGCGGCGGTGAAAAAAGAAACCCGGCCGTTGCCGCAGAAGGTTCTGCGGGAATTTCATGAATATGTCCAGAAGAACTTCGATAACGTGGGCAATAAATTCGCGGAAGTGGCCCTCCGGATTCATCATGGAGAAGAAGATGGAAGAAACATCCGAGGAACCACGACCGGAAGCGAGGAAGAGACACTCCGGGAAGAGGGAGTCCAATTCATCAAGCTTTCCCTGCCGAAGCTGGACAGTTGAGGATTGGCGGGGCTAACGGCGATACGCTGATATTCCCCTCGACATCATGATCAAGACCTATCAAAGCATCGACAAGGCTATCGGAGATACGCCGCTTGTTGAGATACGCGGATTGAATCCCAACAGCCGGATACGGATCTTCGCCAAGCTCGAATATTTCAATCCCGGCGGTTCGATCAAGGACCGGGTTGCCGCGTATATGATCGAACAGGCGGAGCGTCGCGGAGAGTTGACGAAGGACAAGGTGATTCTGGAAGCCACCAGTGGAAATACGGGCATCGGCTTGGCGTTGGTGGCGGCGTCCAAGGGCTACGGGCTCTGTCTGGCGATGCCGGAGTCCGCAAGCGAGGAGCGAAAGCGCATTCTGAAAGCGTTGGGGGCGGAATTGGTTCTCACGCCTGCGAACCAGCGGACCGACGGGGCCATCGAGGTTGCCTACAACCTGATGCGTGAAAACCCCGACCGCTATTTCTGCACCGATCAGTTCAACAATGCCGACAATGTCGGGGCCCATTATCACGGAACGGGCGAAGAGATCTGGCGGCAGACGGAAGGCAGGGTTACTGTGGTCGTTGCGACCCTGGGCACCAGCGGCACGGCCATGGGGGTCTCCAAGAGACTGAAGGAATACAATCCCGCCGTTCGGATCGTGGGGGTGGAACCCTATCTTCAACACCGCATTCAGGGTTTGAAGAACATGAAGGAATCCTACCGCCCGGGGATTTATGACCGGAACAGGCTGGACGAAAAAATCAACATTCTCGACGAAGATGCCTTCGAAATGACCCGCC
>JAQTRB010000261.1 GCA_028712015.1 Syntrophales bacterium | reverse complement strand
CCGCTCCATCTTTTATTCTCCCGCGGACAAACGCTTGGCCGCCTTGGCCACGCCGACGGCGGCGGCCTGCTGATCCTGCAGATAGACGGCGATTTTCCGCAGCGCTTCCCGGCAGTCGGGGATCAACCGCTGCTCGTAGAGATTGATCCGCTGGCTCGTCTTGCGGAAGCCGTCGGAAAGGATTCGTTCCTGTTCTTCCAGAATCCGGATCTCCTCGCGCAACTCGATCGCCTCGCGCATTCGGGCCAGGACCGTCTCGAAGCTGTAGGCCGTGGCAAAGACGCCGTAATCCGGATCGGGAAAAACCACGGACTCGAAATGGGGGATCTTGAGTCCCGCGACATTGTGCAGGGAAAAGCGAACCTTTTCGATCGCGAGGAAATACCGCATCAACGGCTCCAGATCCCAAACCAGGGCGGACCACTGGGCCATCGCCGTCAGCAGCGCACTGAGTGCCTCCCGCCGCCTCTGGATATCCTTCCGGACGACGCCGAGCCGCAGAAGAAACTGCTGTTTGCGGGCCTCCAGGGCCGGGAGGAAGCGTCGATAGAGCGCCAGCTTCTGCTTCTGTTCCCGAAGGGAGACCTTATTGAGTTTGATTCGTTCCGCCATCGGCGCAGCTCACCGTCATGTTCTCTTTAGGCCAATCTCTGTCGATGAACTCCTGTTTGATCCCCACCTCATCCGGCGGGAAACGCAACGCAGTTCGCTCCCTGCCCTTCCCTGGGCCAATGCTTGTCGATGAACTCCTGTTTGATCCCCACCTCATCCGGCCGGAAGCACTCCGCGAGCGTCGTCCAGCCGAGATCGAGGGCGTCGTTGAGTCCCCGATCCACATTCAGGTCCATGAACCGGTCGTAGAAGAGTTTCCCGTAGCGCAGGAATCGGTCGTCCTCTTCCGTCTTGTCGAACCCCATCGCCAGTTTTTGCTCCACCTCGCGGCTCTTGGCGAAGAGCCGGATCATGCTGTTCATGATGTATCCGTGATCGGGACGGGTCACCTTGCCGATGACCAATTGCTTGAGGCGGGAGAGAGAACCGAAAGGTTCGATGACCCCCTTGCGGAGGTAGAACTGCCCTTCGGTGATGTAGCCCGTGTTGTCGGGCACCGGATGCGTGACGTCGTCCCCCGGCATGCTGGTCACGGCCAGGATCGTGATGCTTCCCGCTCCCTCGAAATCCACCGCCTTTTCGTACCGGGAAGCCAGGTCGCTGTATAGCGATCCCGGGTAGCCCAGGTTGGAAGGAACCTGATCCATCGAGATGGCGATCTCCTTGAGCGCGTCGGCGAAGGCCGTCATGTCGGTCAGCAGCACCAGCACCCGCTTCCCCTGGACGCCGAACTGCTCGGCCACGGCCAGCGCCATGTCGGGAACGAGCAGTCGTTCCACCACGGGATCGGAGGCCGTGTGGACGAACATGATCGAACGGGAGATCACCCCCGCCTCTTCGAAGGAGTTCCTGAATTTCAGGTATTCGTCGTACTTCAGCCCGATGCCCCCCAGGATGACCACGTCCGCGTCGGCGTGCATGCCGATCCGGGCCAGTAGTTCGTTGTAGGGTTCGCCGGCGGCGGCGAAGATGGGCAATTTCTGACTCTCGACCAGCGGATTGAAGACATCCACCATCGGAACGCGCGTCTCGATGAAGCCGCGGGGGATGATCCGCCGGACCGGATTGACCGAAGGCCCCCCGATATCGATCCGGGGCAGGGCCGTCAGCTCGGGGCCGTTGTCGATCGGCTCCCCGGAACCGTTGAAGATCCGCCCCAGGAGGGCATCGCCGAAAACCACCCGCATCGGGTGCCCCAGGAACCGCACCTGGTCGCCCGTCGAAACCCCGCGTGAACCGGCGAAGACCTGGAGAAAGACATCGTGATCCTTGAGGCGGATGACCTGGGCCAGGGAAACCCCATGCCGGCTCTTCACCTCCGCCAGCTCTCCATAAGTGATCCCGGTTGCCGGCACCGTGATGATGTCGCCCTGGATTCTGATGATGCGCGAGTGTTCTACGATCATGAGCAAATCACTCCTTTCCCCGCCAGGACGGCCTCGATTTCGCCCCGGTACTTCTGATAGGTCTCGCCCTGATAGGGACAGTATTTCATCTGGAAGAAGCTGTTGTGGAGCGCCGCCATGCTCCGGCGGGCCGCCTCCTTGGTTTCAAAGGCAAAGGGATGTCTAACGATGTCCATCAGGAGCAAGAAATCCTTCACCTGGCGTTCCCGGGAGGTCGCACGGTCGACAATGTCGAAGGAATCCTGCTGCAGGCAGACGGCATCGACGATCTCCGACTTCAGATAGGTCACCAGGTCGTTCACGCTGATCCCCTCTTCGCCGACGACGAGCATCATCTGATGCACTTCGCTGCCCGCGTACAGCAGGCGGTGGACCTCCTCGACCAGTTCCACCCACCCCTCGCGGCGCTCCTCCAGGGATTCCTTCATTTGCCGGAGGTAGAGACTCCAGGAAATGAGAGGATCGATGGCCGGATAGCGCCGCTGGTCGGAGCGGGAGCGGGATAGGCCGTAGAATGCGCCGACGACTTTCAGCGTGTTCTGCGTCACCGGCTCTTCGAAGTTTCCGCCGGCGGGGGAGACGGTGCCGATCAAGGTCAACGACCCGGTGTTCCCGTCGTGGAGCCGAACCAGCCCCGCCCGTTCGTATACCGCGGCAATGCGGCTTTCCAGATAAGCGGGGAAGGCCTCCTCGCCGGGAATCTCCTCGAGACGCGCCGAGGATTCGCGAAGCGCCTGGGCCCAGCGGGAGGTGCTGTCGGCCAGCAGCAGTACCTTGAGCCCCAGTGAACGGTAATATTCGCCGATCGAGACCCCCGTGTAGATGGAGGCCTCGCGGGCCGCCACGGGCATGGAGGAGGTGTTGCAGATGATGACCGTCCTGTTCATCAGCGATTCTCCCGTCTTGGGGTCTTCCAGCTCCGGAAACTCGCGGATGGTCTCCACGACCTCGCCCGCCCGCTCGCCGCAGGCCACGATGATCACCACGTCCGCCTCGGCGTATCGGGAGATGATCTGCTGGAGGACGGTCTTGCCGGCGCCGAAGGGACCGGGGATGCAGGCGGTCCCTCCCTCGGCCAGCGGGAAGAAGATGTCGATGAGACGGCATTGCGTCAGGAGCTGGCGGTTGGGCAGCAGACGCTCCGCGTACGCCCGGACCGGCATCTTCACGGGCCACTCCTGCTTCAGCGTCACCTGCTCCTCCTTCCCCAGCAGGAAGGAATAGTCCGACGTAT
>JAQTRB010000260.1 GCA_028712015.1 Syntrophales bacterium | reverse complement strand
CTGATCGGTTACGTGCTCTGGATCTTCGGTTTTACGGGATCTCATCGATTCTATTATGGCAAGCCGATTTCGGGCACGATTTACTTCTTCACGTTAGGGCTGCTGTTCATCGGTTGGTTCGTGGATCTTTTCTTGATACCGTCCCTGGCGCGTGAAGCGGATCTGAGATTCAAAGAGGGAAAGATCAATTATGACGTTGCTTGGGTGCTGCTTGTTTTTTTGGGTCTATTGGGAATTCACCGAATGTACCTGGGGAAATGGATCAGCGGGATCATCTACCTCTGCACGCTTGGCGTGTTCGGAATCGGCTATATCTATGATTTCTGGACACTGAATGATCAGATCACGGTCATCAACAGCTCCACGGAATAGACGACATGCCCAATTCCACATTGGCCCTCTCTCCATCGGGGCAGGTCGTTTTTCTGAGCGACGGCGGGGACGGCCCCGCGCTCTCCGACACGGCCGCCGCAAGGATCGGGGACGCCTTTCACGAGGGGGCTGCCGCCGGCCTTCTCCACCTCGCAACCGCTGAGTTGACCACCCTCCTCCCGCCTGACTTCGCCTTCTGGCGCGACTTTTCCCGCCGGTGCCTCACGCGACTCTGCCGAGACACGGCCGTGGAATCGGAAGGACCCGACATCGCCGCGCGGCCCCCCTCTCCGGCGGAATTCCTCAAAATCGTCGAAACCTCTCCCCCCTTGCGGGGGCTGGAGTATCTGAGTTCGTCGGTCCTGGAGAATCTCTGGATGGCGCTGGAGGATCGCACCCGGAGCGAGGCCGGACGGGCGGGAGGAAATGTCCAGAATTATCTGAAAAACCGCAACCCCCTCTGGAACATGGTGGGCCGCGTTGTCTTCCATTTGGCGGAAAACCGGAAGAACGAGGAGCGCCCCTTCGGCTTCCTCGTCACCTATACGACCTACCTCTCTGGCCTCGCGAAACCGCAGTTCCTCCCGCTGAGAAAGGCATTTCGCAACCTAGCCGACGCCGCGGACCGCCGGGGACTTCTCGCCATGCTGACGCCGCTCCAGCGGGCGGCGGAGGCAAGCGCGCTGATCCGGGAGCTGGTCGATTCGGGAGAAATCTTCCATCCCTTGGCCTGGACTGTCCGGGAAACCTGCCGTTTTTTGGACGACATCGCGCGCTTCGAATCCTCCGGTGTTCTGGTCCGCATCCCGGAAGCGTGGCAGGACCGCGGCCGACCGCCCCGTCCGCAGGTGTCCGTGAAGGTAGGCGCCAACAGACCCGGCGGAGTCGGCCTCGATGCCCTTCTCGATTTCTCCGTCGGTTTGACCTTGGACGGCGAAGAGCTGACGAAAGACGATCGGCAACGAATTTTGAACGAAACCTCCGGCCTCGTCCTTCTCCGGGGAAAATGGGTGGAGATCGACCGAGAGAAGATCGCTGCGCTCTTATCCTACTGGGAAAAACGGAAGGGAGAGGAGGGGATCTCCTTTTCGGACGGGATGCGCCTCCTCGCAGGGACCGGCATGGAAGGCAGAGACGCCTTGCCCGCCGTGGAGGCCGCCCGGGAGTGGTTGAACGCCGACGCCGGGGAATGGCTCCGGTCTGTCCTCGCCGGGATGCGCTCTCCCGAGGGAATCGTTCCGGTCGATCCCGGACCAGACCTAAAAACGCAGCTCCGCCCCTACCAGCGCACGGGGGTCGCCTGGCTCCGGTTCATGCACGATCTGGGCCTGGGGTCTTGTTTGGCCGACGATATGGGCCTAGGGAAGACCATCCAGGTCCTGGCCCTTCTCCTCATCCTCCGTCAAAGGAAGGCCTCCGGGGCATCGCCCCCTTCGGGGCCCGCCCTCCTGGTTGTCCCCGCATCTCTCGTAGCGAACTGGAAGGCCGAGATCGGCCGTTTCGCCCCGTCGCTGGTAACGTTCTACGGCCATCCCTCCGAAACACCCCCCGCTTCCCTCGCCATGATGGCGGATGGAAAGAGGCGCGACGCGACGCTCGCGGGGACCGACCTGGTGGTCACCACCTACGCGATGGCTCACCGTCTGGCGTGGCTTAAAGAGGTTTCCTGGGGGTTCCTCATCCTGGACGAAGCACAGGCGGTCAAGAACCCGGGGGCGAGACAGACGCGGGCCGTCAAGAAGCTCAAGGGAAAATGGCGGATTATCCTCACCGGAACCCCGTTGGAAAACCGCCTCGGCGACCTTTGGTCCCTCTTCGATTTCCTTTCCCCCGGCCTCCTGGGGACGGAAAAGGCCTTCAGCCGCTACGCGAAAGGGACACAAGACGGCCGTGACGGCGCCTATGCCGCCTTGCGCGCCCTCGTGCGTCCTTACATCCTCCGGCGCCTGAAGACGGACCGGCGGATCATCGCCGACCTGCCGGACAAGACGGAGGTCCGGGTATTCTGCCCGCTGACGAAGACCCAGGCAGCACTCTATGAAGATTCCGTCCGGGAGATGGCTGATAAACTGAAGGATACCGACGGCATCCAGCGGCGGGGGCTGGTCCTGGCCTATCTGATGCGCTTCAAACAGATCTGCAACCATCCTTCCCAATGGCTGGGGGATCAGGCTTACGGAAACGGGGCAAGTGGAAAGTTCCGGCGCCTCCGCATCATCTCTGAAGAGATCTCCTCACGGCAGGAGAAGCTCCTCGTCTTCACCCAGTTTCGCGAGATGACGGAGCCGCTCGCGGCGCTTCTGGCGGAGGCGTTCTTGCGGCCGGGTCTCGTCCTACACGGGGGAACGGGGGTCGGCAAACGGCGGGAGATCGTCGACGCTTTCCAGAGGGAGGAGGGGCCGCCCTTTTTCGTCCTCTCCCTGAAGGCCGGCGGGGTCGGGCTGAACCTGACGGCGGCTTCCCACGTGATCCATTTCGATCGATGGTGGAACCCTGCCGTGGAAAACCAGGCGACGGACCGGGCGTACCGGATCGGCCAGAAAAAGAACGTCCTTGTCCACAAGTTCGTCTGCCGCGGGACCGTCGAGGAAAAGATCGACGCCTTGATCGAGGAGAAGAAGGATCTGGCCGAGAGCATTCTCGGAGGCGACCGGGAGAAGCTCCTCACCGAGATGCCCGATGAGGAACTGATCCGGTTCGTCTCTCTCGACCTGACCCGCGCCCTGGACGAGGAAAACGGCGGGGATGAAAAAAAGCAAAGGAGGAGTGGCGGATGAGCCGGGGCCGGAGAAGAAACGATGACTGGGGAGGATGGCTGCGGTACGTGCCGGTGGCGGAGCGGAAGGAGAAGGCCCGCAAACAGGCGGAGAAGCTTCGGAAGAAG
>JAQTRB010000024.1 GCA_028712015.1 Syntrophales bacterium | reverse complement strand
ACAGTTATATTGAATTTGCGGGTTTTGCAGACGATCTCTTTATGGCCCAGGCCAAACTCCCCACGGCGAAAGAAAAGAAATAGAGGATTTTTTATGTTTGCCGGCGCGAAACAGAGGAAGGCGAAACCGTCACCCAAAACAACTTCCTTTTGACAACCGAGACCCTCTTGTCTTATACTTCACCCATGAAAAACAAAATCATTCTCCTCGGCTTGTTTTTGGTCATGGTTTTCCTCGTTCTTGCGGGCTGCCAGAAACGGATCGTTACGGATCTTACGGTTCTCCCGACAGTGCCCAAGGATTATCTTCGGCCGTTGCCGCCGGGCGAACTGGCGCTGAGAAAGATTACCGATCCCAGCCAGATTCCCGACTACACGCGGGCTTGTTCCGATACCGACCGCTTGCGGGAAGCCATCGCCAACAGCCTGAACTATATGGCGAAACCGTCCAGCGAAAAATTCTACCCGTATGGCGACATCACCTACGAACGGGCGGTCAGGAGTCTGCGGGAGCTGGATAAGCTGGTTGCGTCGGGGATGTCTCCCCAGCAGATGAACGCGGTGTTGCGGGAAAAATTCGATACGTATATTTCGGTGGGCTGTGATGATCAGGGGACGGTCTTGTTTACGGGGTATTATACGCCGATCTTTGACGGGTCGCGGCTGCGCACGGACCGTTTCCGCTATCCTTTATATCAACCACCCGCCGATCTGGTCAAAGGGCCCGATGGGACGATTCTGGGTCAACGGGGGCCGGATGGCATGATCCGCCCATACCCCAGCCGGGAGGAGATCCAAAAATCCAATGCCCTTGCCGGCAATGAGCTTGTCTGGCTCGGTGATCCGTTTGAGGCGTATATCGCGCATGTGCAGGGCTCAGCCAAAATTCGCATGCCGGACGGACAGCTCGAAACGGTCGGCTATGCCGCCAACAACGGTTGGGAATACCGGGGTATCGTGCAAAAAATGATCGCCGATGGGAAGTTTTCCAATAAAAACATAAACCTCAAGGCGATGATCGACTATTTCAAGGCCCATCCCGATGAGGTCGATCTGTACGTGAACCAGAATCCCCGATTTGTTTTCTTCAGGTTTGAAAAAGGCGATCCCAGGGGTTCGCTCAATGAGCCGGTCATCCCGTTTCGCACGATTGCAACGGACAAGACGATTTACCCCAGGGCGATGTTTACCTTCGTTGCGGTCGATCTCGACAGGCCAGTGGGGTTTGCGTTGGATCAGGATACAGGAGGCGCTATCCGGGCCGCGGGCAGATGCGATGTGTACATGGGAGTCGGCGACCGTGCCGGCGAACTGGCCGGCAGAACATACCGTGAAGGGAGGCTGTATTACCTTTTCATCAAACCCGAGTGATCAGCCCTCGTAAAACGCAAGCCAACCAAACCCGCCGACCAGTTGGAATTTGCGTTCGGCCTGCGTTTCGCCGTCGCCTTGCATTTTCCTCAGGGGCTCCCTTCGCCGGGAGCGGGACCCGGCGGTGAACCATCCACCAAAATCAGGAGATGTTGCCATGATCTGCATGCTGATCGAGGTTCATATCCAACCGTCCAGGATCGACGAATTTCTGAAGGTGATCGAACGGAATGCCGTGTGCTCGGAAAAGAATGAGCCCGGATGCCTGCGCTTCGACGTGCTGCGCGACGACGAGGATCCGATGAAGTTCTATTTTTACGAGGTTTACACGGACGAAGCGGCAAAGCTTGCCCACCGCAAGACGCCGCACTACGCCGAATGGGCGCGGTTTGCGGAAAACGGCTTGGATCGGGAGATCAAGCGGCATGCCACGACGAATCTTCACCCGACGGATGATGCGTGGCGGTAAAATAGCCCGGATTCGGGACCCCAAGCTTCGGGTTCCGCGTTTTTCCCGATCGGCCGCCGTAACATCGGGGGGGCCAGGTAATTTGGATCGGAGACAAAAGGATACCGGGTTGCCGGTATAGTGTTTTTTTCATCCTCCTGATGGGATTGTCCGCCCCAAAAGTGGCTTGGGAATCGAGCATTAAGGCCATCCGCCGATGAAAATTTCGAGGCTCGTTCTGATTGTGGCATGGGTTTCGGCGTTGCACATCCTGACGGCGGGCCGTTCGTTTTCCATGGATCTGGTTTTTCAGGACACCCAGTATTCATTCCAGACGCTGCGGGCGCTGGGCTATGCCGTTTCCGGAGGCGCCGATGTCGGCGAAGTTCTCAAGACGGCCTACGCGATCCGGGAAGGGGACGATGAGAGTTGGTGCCGGGAATGGCTGAAGACCGCCGAACAGCGCGAGAAGGCGGGGGACGATTTCCTTGCCCGGGGTCGGAAAATCAGCGCGGGACAGGAATTCTTCAAGGCTTCCAACTATTACAGAACCGCCGAATTCTTTCTTCATACCCATCCGGAAGATCCGCGCATCGTGTCGATCTGGAAGAAAAGCCGGGACAGCTTTCGGAAAGCGGCCAAACTGGCCGATCGACCGATCCTCCCGGTCGAAATCCCCTTCGAAGAAACGACGTTGGCCGGCTATCTGTGCCTCGTCGACAATTCGGGGGCAAAGAGGCCCCTGTTGATCGTTCAATCCGGGTTCGACGGCACGATCGAGGAACTCTATTTTTCAACGGCTCTTTTTGCCGTGAAACGGGGATATAACGTCCTTCTCTTCGAAGGCCCGGGACAGGGCGGCGCGATCCGGGTGCAGAAGCTTCCGTTTCGTCCCGACTGGGAGACGGTGGTGACCCCGGTCGTCGATTACGCGCTGACCCGCCGGGAGGTGGACGCGAAGAGAATCGCGCTGATGGGAATCAGTTTCGGCGGGTACTTCGCCCCCCGGGCCGTCGCCTTCGAAAAGAGGATCCGGGCCTGCATCGCCAACGGCGGCATCTATGATGTCAATCTGATCGCCCGCTTGAGTCCGGAAGATGAAAAAGCCCTTGATACGGAACAGGGTGCGGAGGAGATCGACAACGCGATATACGCCAGAATGAAAACGGACCCCTCTTTCCGGTGGCTGATCGCGAACGGCATGTTTACATTCCATGCCAAATCCCCGAGCAACTGGCTCAAGATGATGCGACCTTATACGATGAGGGATATGGCGGCGAAGATCACCTGTCCCATGCTGATCGTTGATTCCGAAGAGGACAAAGCCAATCCGAGGCAGGCGAAAAAGCTTTTCGAGGCCCTCATATCCCCGAAAGATTTCATGTTGTTTACGAAGGAGGACGGGGCGGAGGAACACTGTCAGATGGGGGCTCTTCTGATATCCAATGCCCGGATTCTGGATTGGCTGGACGACATCATGATGAAAGACAGGGCGGAAAAGCAGAGGCCGTGATCCATTTTCCCGTTGATCGCGTCCGGACCCTGCGGAAGAAAATCCGCCGCCCGATCGCAACCGCCGTAAATCCCAACGTCAAAAAATGACCGGTCGCCGTCAATCCACGGATGCGGCTTCGCCGCCGCTGACCTGTGCGGCGAGCCGGCCGGCCAGGATCATGAGCCGGTCGGCCTCCTCCAGTCCGCCGAGAAAGCGTTTGGGAATGCCGGTCAGGCCCGTTTGGGCGCCGACGAGCGCGCCGGTGAGGATCGCCCTTGCCTGGTTTTGACCTCCGCCGTTGATCGCATGGAGCACGGCGGATTCGTAATCGTCGTGGAAACGGGCGGCGAGGTAATAGGCGGCGGGGAGCTGGTGGTAGATGGCGCAGGGCATTCCATATACAATAGAAACCTTCCACGCGGGTTCGATGCGGATCTCCGGATCCGCCGCCGCCCTCGCCATGTAGGACGGCGTGAGCAGCGCGTCCGGCGAGGCGAAGCGGCCGGCATGCGGCGGATCGGGATCGCCGGGACGGAGTGGCTGGAGATCGGTGCGGGTGACCGCATGAAAGGGCAGTTCCCCGGTTTTGACCCGTTCCATGAGCCGGTTCGAGATTTCCGCGTCGAAGGGATGTCCCTGAACCAGCAGGCCCAGGACCGCGCCATAGGCGACCGTCATCGAGACGATGGTTGGATCGCTCTGCGTCAGGATGGTATTGCCCGCGACCGTCGAGGCGAGACGGCCGGGGTGCAGCGCATAGCGGACGGCCAGCGCTAAAGTCCGTTCGATCGCCTCCGTGGTGTCCGCGTGGCCGCCGGTCTGGCCCCAGGGAAGTTTCTGCTCAACGCGCCGCCGCCAGGCTTCCCGGATCGATTGACTGGTGTAGTTGCCCGGTCCGCTCACCGGCGTGCCGTCGAGCAGCGGAAAAAGCTCTTCGTCCATCCGGCGACAAAAGTCCTTCTCGTCGTAGCCGCCGCGCTCCACAAGGGAGCGGAGCAGGAGGGTGAGAATGAAGCCGGCCTGGGAAAGCCGGCCCGCCTTGATTCCGTCATGATACCGGCCCGGTTGAGGATCGGTGTAGCCGGTGATCCATTTGCCATAGTCGCGGCGCAGTGCGGCAAGGTCGTAGTACCAGTGAGGTCCGAGTCCCAGGGCATCGCCGATCAATGCCCCCATGACGGCGCCGGCGGCGCGATCTTCGATGGTGTTTCGGTTCATATCCTCCTCCTGTTGGTACCCAACGCGACATCCCTGGACACTTTGGCGCCTATAGAGACGATTCGTTGCGGGTGAACTCGGGTTGCCGCAGCAGGATCGGCCGTGAGGGTTGCGTTCTCCGCCGGGCCGCCCGGGAAGATCCCCAATAAAAAAATTGGACAGCCACGGATGGTTGAATATGACGGAGCCATTATATTTCGAAAACGGCCCCGGAACAATCCATTTTTGGGAAGGACGGAGTGGTACAAAACCCAACAGGTTGTTCTGCTTGATTTTCCAATGATCATCTGCTATTTTAACGACAACAATCCATTAATGCTTCGCTGATTTGGTTTTATGTAATCCAGAATAGATTGTTTCATCCATCGCATTCGAGGAAGAATGCCAGAGCCATCCCAAACAGGAAACCGATCGTGGCAATTCAAAGGGAACACACCGACATAAGGCAACGGCAGATCATCAATGCAGCCACCAATCTGATATGCAAGTACGGAAGTGAACATCTGACGGTCAAGAAAATCGCAGCGGAGGTTGGTATCTCCGAAGCGGCGATCTACTGTCATTTTAAAAGCAAAAAAGAAATTTTATCATTTATGCTCAGTCATATGGAGGCAATCCTTCTCCACGACATCTCACGCGATAGCATTGGCTCGAAAGCTGTGACTCTCGAAAGCATCGATAAAGTCTTCCGCAAGCATTTTTCCGCGATCGGCAAACGCAAGGGCATATCCTTTCAGGTCATCGCTGAGATTATCAGTCTCGGTGATTGGAATCTTAACAGACAGGCGTTTCAAACAATCGAAAGGTACATTTCCTGCCTCAAGGAGTTACTCTCTGAGGGGATCCGGAATGGTGTCATCCGCAAGGACATCGACCTCGACGCATCAGCGACATTGCTCTTCACCTTCATTCAGGGTCTTTTAAACATTTGGGCACTCAGCGAAGGTCGCTTCAATGTGATCAAGAAATATGACGCTATCTGGAAGATCTACCTCGGAACAATCGCCAGCCTCTAAAAATCATTCAAAGATTTATCGTTTGGATTCATTTTCAAGCTTCAAGATACATCGTGCCCGAATATCAAAATACCCCACCATATTGAACAATTCCGCAAGTACCCATCAAAGCTCAAAAAAATATATTGACAACTGAGTGATCGCTCGCTTATATAAGTGATCGCTCGCTTATATGAAAGAGCTTTCATTTCTTTTTGTATAGGAACGTAGATATTTCATGGCCGCGTTCATGGGGTTGAACATGATGGATTCCATTGTCGCAATCGTTCGAGATTGCGGACCCACTTTAAAAAAGGAGGAAGCAAATGATGGTAGGAAATGCTGGAAAAGTAAGCATGGGTCTTATTCGAGCAATTTTGGGTGTGGTTTTCGCGATAGCATGCATCGCGTTTGCAAAGACCATGGACCTGAACGGCTTTATCACGGCAGCAATCGTCATCGTGGGGGTGGCCGTGATGATAATCTCAATCGCGGCAGCAGGAGCCAATAGTTCAACAGACGAATCCGCCAAGCAATAATATATTGCAGACATCTGAGGGCGCCCTCACATGTTTATAAAAACGCCGCTCTCCTGAGGTACGAGAACGCCTGTCATTGTCGACGTCAATCGTGTCAGGAGCGCAGCATATGTCGCGACGTAATAGAAGCTTTACAAATGTTTACATAATATAAAGGAGGGAAAGCCAGAATGGGTTTTTTTTCTTTTAAGAAAAAGGTGGTCCGGCAAATCGAAGGAGAGGCCTGGGGCAATCTGGTTAATGACCATGGTTTCGACGTGGATACTCTTTCTAACTTCATCCGCTGTGTGAAAAAAATAGGATTGGAGGGAAGCAAATCAGTTACTCTTCTGAGAATCTTTGATTTGCGGGAGATAGGGAAAAGGGGTATTGAGGTCAGCAGTTGGGAAACACTTGATCAGCACCCCGACTTGATTCTCTTGGAAGGATATGAAAATGAAAATGGCAAGGTTTTTTTCAAGTAGAAAAACCAAAGTTGAAACAATGCGATCATCATGCTCCACTTTATTAAGGAGGCTAAATAAAGTAGTATAATCCTTTTAGCCCCATGATCGAGAAGATCGTCCAATCCTTCCATCCCACCCTCTTCGTAACGATCGATATCGATATCATATGCAGTTTCGCTGCCGGTATGAATCGGCGCGTTTATTCAGTAGGCATTTCGATCTTCTCATTCGGCGAAATCGCCGTCAGGACACGGTCCTCTCGAAGCAGAATTTCCCGAACGTCTTCGGAGGCGGCAGCGGGTAATCTCCGCTGTAACAGGCAAGGCAGAAGTTTTCTTTCGGAATCCCCGTGGCCTGGACCATCCCTTCGGTGGAGAGGTAGTGCAGGCTTTCCAGGCCGATGAAGGCCGAGATCTCCGCGTCGGTTTCCTTTTCGGCGGCGATCAGTTCCCCCCGCCTCGAAAAATCGATCCCATAGGGGCACGGATGGCGCGTCGGCGGGCAGCTCACGACCATGTGGATTTCCCGCGCGCCGCACTCACGCAAATGCCGGACGCGGTTTCGGCTGGTGGTTCCCCGGATGATCGAATCCTCGACGATCAAGATCTTCTTGTCGGCAATGAGCGGTTGGACCGGGTTGAGCTTGACCCGGACGCCGAAATCGCGCATCGCCTGGCTGGGCTGGATGAACGTCCGCCCCACGTAATGATTCCGGATCATTCCCATCTCGAAGGGCAGCCCGCTCTCCTCCGCGTAGCCCAGCGCGGCATAGTTTCCCGAATCGGGAAAGGGCATGACGAAATCCACATCGGGACGGTACTCCTGGGCAAGGCGGCGGCCCAGTCGCTTCCGGCAGAGGTAGACGTTTTGACCAAAAACCTGGCTGTCGGGTCGGGCGAAATAGATCATTTCAAAAATACAGTAGGAGGGTTTTTCGGTCGGGAAGGGCATCAGGCTGTGCAGACCCTGGTCGTCGATGATGATGATCTCGCCGGGCCGGACATCCCGGATATATTTCGCTCCCACGAGGTCGAAGGCGCAGGTCTCCGAGGCCACCACCCAGCCGCCGTTGAAGCGGCCGAGCGCGAGCGGCCGGAATCCGCGGGGGTCGCGGACGGCGATGACCCGGTTCCGGGTCAGCATGACGATGCTGTAGGCGCCCCGCACGCCGGCGAGGGCCTTCGTCAGGGCCGTTTCCAAACCTTCCCTCAGATGAGGGGCCATCAGGTGGACGATCACCTCGCTGTCCATGGTGGACTGGAAGATCGACCCTGTTTCCTCCAGCCCTGCCCGGAGTTCCGGCGCATTGATCAGGTTTCCGTTGTGGGCCAGCGCGTAGTACTCGTCGGCGTGGTGGACCAGGAACGGCTGGGCGTTCGAGAGCACCGAGGAGCCCGTCGTCGAATAGCGGACATGGCCGATGGCCAGCCGCCCGGGAAGCTTCGAGAGGGTATCTTCCCGGAACACCTCGGAGGCGAGCCCCATCCCGCGGTGCACCCATACCTGACATCCGTCCGCCGAGACGATTCCCGCACTTTCCTGCCCGCGGTGCTGCAGGGCGAAAAGGCCGAAGAAGGCCACACGCGCCGCCTCTTCGTGGCCGTACACCGCAAAGACGCCGCATTCCTCGCGCGGTTTGTCTTCATCCGACTCCCCCCAGGCGATCCTCTGCTCATCGACCGACATCACTTTTTTCCTTTCTTAGCCATGGTCGTTTTCGTCATCCTTGCCGAAATTGCGCCGGCCGTCACGCGGGACGGGCTGAAGCCCGCTTCGATACCGGAAATGCATGTCCGCCCGTCGTCCGGCTCAGCGGAGCGGAGGCGATTTTTGATGATAGGCCTGCAACGGCGACACATTCCACGGTTCCCTCTTCAGCGCGTCGATCGCCTCCGCCAGCGCCCGCGCGCCGGAAATCGTCGTCGTATAGAGGACATTGTAGAGCAGAGCGCCCCGCCGGATGTGATAGGCATCCCGGGAGGAACGCCGGCCCAGGCTGACGTTGATCACGAGCCGGATGTCTCCGTTCTTGATGTGGTCGACCACGTGCGGCCGCCCCTCGCTCACCTTGCGAATCGTCTCCGCCGCGACGCCGCGTTCCCGCAGACGTTCCGCCGTACCGCGGGTCGCCAGAATCTCAAATCCCATCCGGGCCAGGGCCGCGGCCACGGGGACGATCCGGTCCTTGTAGTGGTTGTGAACGCTGATGAAAACCTTTCCCGAAAGCGGCATCTGGAAGCCGGCCGCCATCTGGGATTTCGCATAGGCGAGTCCGAACGAGCGGTCGATCCCCATCACCTCCCCCGTCGATTTCATCTCCGGTCCCAGCAGGATGTCCACGTTGGGAAAGCGATTGAAGGGGAAGACCGCCTCCTTCACCGAGATGTGCTTCGGCCGGACCGGTTCGGTGAAGCCCAGTTCCCGCAGGGTTTTCCCCAGCATCACCTTCGTGGCGAGCTTCGCCAGGGGCACCCCGATCGCCTTGCTGACGAAGGGGATCGTCCGCGAGGCGCGGGGATTGACCTCCAGCACGAAAAGCCCGCCGTCCTTGATGGCATACTGGATGTTCATCAGCCCCACGACGCCGAGTTCCCTGGCGATCCGTTTGGTCTGCCGTTCGATCGTCTCCAGCAGCTCCGGAGAGAAGCTGATTGCCGGAAGGGAACAGGCGCTGTCGCCGGAGTGGATCCCCGCCTCCTCGATATGCTCCATGATCCCGGCGACGACGGTGGTCGTCCCGTCGCTGATCGCGTCCACGTCCACCTCGATGGCGTCCTCGAGGAATTTGTCGATCAGGATCGGGTGGCCGGGGGAGACCTCCAGCGCCCGAACCATGAACGCCTTCAGGCTTTCGGTATCGTAGATGATCTCCATGGAACGCCCGCCGAGAACGTACGAGGGGCGGACCAGGACCGGGTAGCCGATCCGTTCGGCGACCCGGACCGCTTCTTCCGTATCCATCGCCGTGTCGTTGTCGGGCTGGCGGAGCCCGAGGCGGTTCACGATCTCCTGAAAGCGCTTGCGGTCCTCGGCGCGGTCGATCGCGTCGGGGGAGGTGCCCAGGATCGGCGCACCCGCCGCCTCCAGCCCCCGCGCCAAGTTCAGCGGCGTCTGTCCGCCGAACTGGACGATGACGCCCAGCGGTTTTTCCGCCTTCAGGATGTGCAGGACGTCCTCGAGGGTCACCGGCTCGAAGAAGAGCTTGTCGGAGGTGTCGTAGTCGGTGCTCACCGTCTCCGGGTTCGAATTGACCATGATGCTCTCGTAGCCCTCCTCCCGCAGCGCGAAGGAGGCATGGACGCAACAGTAGTCGAACTCGATCCCCTGCCCGATCCGGTTGGGACCGCCGCCCAGGATGACGACCTTCGGCTTTGTCGAGGGGCGCGTTTCGTCCTCGGTCTCATAGGTCGAGTAGTAGTAGGGGGTGTAGGCCTCGAACTCCGCGGCGCAGGTGTCCACCAGCTTGTAGACGGGGAGAATCCCGGTTTCGTACCGGCGGCGGCGGATCTCCTCTTCGGGAAGCTTCCAGATCCCGCCGAGGGTGATGTCGGAGAAACCCAGCCGCTTGGCTTCGTAAAGAACCTCCGTCGAAAAGGGCGTCCTTTGGATCTCTTCCTCCGCCTCGACGAGCGACCGGATCTGATGGAGGAACCAGGGATCGATCATCGTCAGGCGCCGGATCTCCTCCAGGGTCATGCCGTGGCGGAAGGCCGCGGCGACGTGGAAGAGACGAAGGGAATTGGGCCGGTTGAGCTTCTGCTCCAGAAATTCCCGGGGGCGATGGGCAGCCTCCTCCGGCAGATCGATCGTCAGGCCGAAGCGTTTGATCTCCAGCGAGCGGATCGCCTTCTGGAGCGCTTCCCGGAAGGTGCGGCCGATCGCCATGGTTTCGCCGACCGATTTCATCGACGTGGTCAGAAAGTCCTCCGTCTCCGGGAACTTTTCGAAGGTCCAGCGGGGAATCTTCACGACGCAGTAGTCGATCGTCGGTTCGAAGGAGGCCATCGTCTCGCGGGTGATGTCATTCGGTATTTCGTCGAGGGTGTAGCCGACGGCGAGCTTCGCCGCGATCTTGGCGATCGGGAATCCCGTTGCCTTCGAGGCGAGGGCGGAGGATCGGGAAACGCGCGGATTCATCTCGATCACGATCATCTCCCCGGTCTCGGGATGGACCGCGAACTGGACGTTGGAGCCGCCCGTCTCGACGCCGATCTCGCGGATGATCGCGATCGCGGCGTCGCGCATCCGCTGGTATTCCACGTCGGTCAGCGTTTGCGCCGGGGCGACGGTGATCGACTCGCCGGTGTGGACCCCCATCGGGTCCAGGTTTTCGATCGAACAGATGATCACGACGTTGTCCGCCTTGTCGCGCATCACCTCCAGCTCGTACTCCTTCCAGCCGAGGGCCGACTGCTCGAGCATTACCTCGTGGATGAGCGACGCGTCGAGACCCCCCTTGGCGATCTCGGCCAGTTCCTCGCGGTTGTAGGCGACGCCGCTTCCCGTCCCGCCGAGCGTGAACGAAGGGCGGACGATGATCGGGAAGCCGAGCTCGCCGGCGACGGAAAAGACGTCGTCCAGCGACCGGGCGAAGCCGCTCTTGGGGACCTTCAAGCCGATTTTCTCCATGGCCGTCCGAAAGAGCTGGCGGTCCTCCGCCTTGTGGATCACCGGCAGCGACGCCCCGATCATCTCGACACCGTATTTCTCGAGGATTCCCGCCTCGGCGACCGCAACCGCCGTGTTGAGGCCCGTCTGGCCGCCCAGCGTCGGCAGCAATGCCTCCGGCCGCTCCCGGGCGATGATCTTCTCCACGGCCTCCGGGGTGATCGGTTCGATATAGGTCCGATCCGCGGTCTCCGGATCGGTCATGATCGTCGCCGGGTTGGAGTTGACGAGGATCACCGCGTAGCCTTCCTCCTTCAGCGCCTTGCAGGCCTGGGTGCCCGAGTAGTCGAACTCGCATGCCTGGCTGATGATGATCGGCCCGGAGCCGATGATCAGGATCTTTTTGATATCCGTCCGTTTGGGCATTTATGGCTACTCCCACTCGATCGTGCTCGGCGGTTTCGAGCTGATGTCGTAGACGACCCGGTTCACCCCGCGCACCTCGTTGATGATCCGGCTGGAAATGCGGCCCAGCAGATCGTGGGGGAGCTTCGCCCAGTCCGCCGTCATTGCGTCGTCGCTGGTCACCGCCCGGATGACGATGACATTTTCGTAGGTCCGCTGGTCCCCCATGATTCCGACGCTCTTGATCGGCAGCAGAACGGCAAAGGACTGCCAGAGCCTCCGATAATAGTTCCCGGCCCGGATCTCCTCCATCAGGACCGCATCGGCGTTTCGGAGGATCGCGAGCCGCTTTTCCGTCACCTCGCCGATGATCCGGACGGCAAGCCCCGGTCCCGGGAAGGGCTGCCGCCAAATCACGTCATCGGACATTCCGAGCTCCTTTCCGAGCAGCCGGACCTCGTCCTTGAAGAGGTGCTTCAGCGGTTCGATGAGTTTCAGTTTCATCTTCCTGGGAAGTCCTCCCACGTTGTGGTGGGATTTGATCACCGCGCTTGGCCCCCCGAAGGCCGACCGGGATTCGATCAGATCCGGGTAGAGCGTCCCCTGGGCGAGGAATGCCGCATCCTTGATCTTTTTGGCCTCCCGGTCGAAAATCTCGATGAACACCCTTCCGATGATCTTTCGCTTTCTCTCCGGCGCCGTCACCCCTTTGAGACCGTCGAGAAAGGCCTTCCTCGCCCGTGCGCAACGGACGTCCATTTGAAAATGCTTCCCAAAGAGGGCGCGGACCTTCTCCGCCTCGCCCAGCCGCAGCAGACCATTGTCGACGAAGACGCAGGTGAGCCGGCGGCCGATCGCCTGGTGGAGCAGGACGGCCGCAACGGAGGAATCGACTCCCCCCGAAAGGCCGAGGATCACGCGCTTGTCGCCGACCGTCTCCCGGATCTCCGAAACGGCGTCGCGGACAAAGGCGTTCATCGTCCAGCGCTTCGCGCAACGGCAAACGCCGAAGAGGAAGTTCTCCAGCATCTTTTTCCCCTCGACCGTGTGGACCACCTCCGGGTGGAACTGCAGTCCGTAAAACCGGCGTTTGGCGTTTTCGGCGGCGGCCACTTCGGTGTTCTCGGTTGAGGCGGTGGCCGCGAAGCCCGCCGGCAGCCGGCCGATCCGGTCCCCGTGGCTCATCCAGCAGCGCGTCTTCTTCTCGACGCCGGCGAGGACGGCGCCTCCCGGCGGCCGGACGTTCAGCTCGGCGAAGCCGTATTCGCGCTTGTCCGAACGGATCACTTCGCCGCCCAGCGCGGCGACCATGAACTGGAGGCCGTAACAGATCCCCAGGATTGGAATCCCGAGATCGAAGATCCCCGTGTCCACCCGCGGCGAATGCTTCTCGTAGACGGACGAGGGCCCGCCGGAAAGGATGATTCCCTCGGGCCGGAGCTCGCGGATCTTCCCGAGACCGATGCCCGGCGGTTCGATCCGGCAGTACACCTGATTCTCCCGGACGCGGCGCGCGATCAACTGGTTATATTGCGAGCCGAAATCGACAATCAGAATCACGATTTACCTTCCTTTCTTTGCCGGACGCGTCAGCGGCCTGCCGTTCCTCAACCGGTCGCCCTCCCGTCGTCCATCAGGCGGATGAATTCGTCGAAAAGTCCATCCGCGTCGTGGGGACCCGGCGCCGCCTCGGGATGGTACTGGACGCTGAAAGCCGAAAGCGCCGGATAGCGGAGCCCTTCCGAGG
>JAQTRB010000259.1 GCA_028712015.1 Syntrophales bacterium | reverse complement strand
CAGGTGAAAATCCTGACCCTCTTCACCTGTCCGCCGGCGGATTTCATGACCAGCAAGCCGGTCCGAACGTTGAAGGACCTCAGGGGAATGGAGCTGCGCGTATCGGGGACCGGCGTGGATGTGGTCAAGAATCTGGGTGGCATTCCGATCGCGATGCCCCAGTCCGAGACGCCCGAGGCGATTCAGAAGGGAATCGTCAAGGGAGTGGTTTCTTCACTCGAGGTCCTCAAGGATATGAACTACGCCGCCTACTGCCCATTCGCCACGGACACGAGTCTGTTCGTCGTTTCCTTTGCCGTCGTCATGAACAGGGACAAATGGAACGCCCTTCCGGCCGACGTCAAGAAGGCGATGGATGATCTGCGCGTCGAGCAGGCGGAATGGACGGGCAGGTACGTCGACGGTCACGTCGCGGAGGCACTGACCTGGTCAAAACAAAAATACAACCATGAGGTGATTCAGCTTCCCGCCGCGGACAAGGCGGAGATCAAGAAACTTATGAAACCGATCATCGACGGCTACATCAAGAAGGTGAGCGCCCAGGGACTGCCGGGCGCGGAGATCGTTGCCGACGTGGAGCGGCTGACGAAAAAATACGAGAAGAACAAATAGCGGCTCCGCGACATCCGAACAGTCTGCAGGAGCGGGGTTTTCGCCGCAAACACGACGGGTAACGAAAGGCAACGAACACACCCATGATGGGAACGCTCAACAGAATCAACGATCTTTTGAACCGACTGCTGCTCATTCTGAGCGGAACGGCGATTCTTGCCCTGATGCTGCTGGCGACGGGGAACGTGATCCTCCGGGTTTTCGATGCGCCATTCCGCGGCGTCTACGAGATCGTTTCATTCCTCGGGGCGATCGGCATTGCATTTGCGCTGGCCGCCACGCAGCGCCGCCGGGGGCACATCGTCGTGGACATCTTCTCGTCCCGCTACCCGATCCGCCTTCGCCGTTTCGTCGATGCATTCTCCGCCGCGATCGGCGCCGCCTTTTTTGGGGTCGTTTCGCGGCAGATCATGATCTGGGGAACGCGGATCTTGAGCTCCGGCGAGGTGTCGGAGACGCTCAAGATAATCTACCACCCCTTCGTCTACGGCGTCGCCGCCGGTTTTGCCTTGCTGGCCCTGACCTGCCTTCTGGACATCCCCCGGTCCTTGGGGGAGGTCAAGGAGACCAAACGATGAGCGGACCACTTCTGGGCGTTTCCGGGATCGCCGTCATGTTCGCCGCCCTTTTTGTGCTGCGGATTCCGGCGGGCTTCACAATGGCGATCGTCGGCTTTTGCGGAATCGCCTACGCGACCTCCTGGACGGCGGCGCTGGGGATGATCGGCGCCGAGATTTGGAACATCTTTTCCGGCTACGGATTGACGGTGATCCCGATGTTCATCCTCGTCGGGGAATTCGTCCATTACGCCGGTTACAACGACAGCCTATACCACGCCACGAACCGCTGGTTCGGACACCGAAAGGGGGGACTTGCGATCACGACGATCCTGGCCTCGGCGGCCTTTTCCGCGATCAGCGGATCGAACACGGCCACCGCCGCGACGATGAGTTCCGTCGCGATACCGGCGATGAAAAAATACAAATACCACGCCATCCTCAACGCCGGCTCCGTCGCCGCCGGATCGACCCTCGGCGTTCTGATTCCGCCGAGCATCGTGCTCGTCGTTTATGGGATCTATACGGGCCAGTCGATCGGGAAACTCTTCTTCGGCAACATCATCCCCAGCATCCTCGCCACCGTCCTGATCGCCGCGACGGTCTTCGCGATCTGCCGGCGTCACCCGGATTGGGGGCCGGCCGCGGAGCGGAGTTCCTGGAAGAAGCGCTTCCAGGCTCTTCCCGAGGCACTGGACATCCTCTTCCTCTTCGGCGTCATCATGGTGGCCCTTTTCACGGGCCTGGTCACGGCGACGGAGGCGGCGGCGGTAAGCTGCACGTTGGGACTGATGATCTGCCTGGTGCGGCGGAAACTCTCCTGGCAAGGATTCCTGTCCGCGGTCGGCGATACGGTGCGGATCTCCTGCATGGTTTTCATGATCATTGCCGGGGCGGTGATCTTCGGACGCTTCCTTGCGCTCACGCGCCTCCCCTTCGAGGCGGCGGGCTGGATCGGCTCGCTGTCCATGCCCAGGGAGATCCTGCTGATTCTGATTCTGGCTTGTTATGTCATCGGCGGGTGCATCATGGACGCGCTGGCGTTCCTGCTCATCTCGCTGCCGATCTTCTACCCCCTCGTCGTCGGGATGGGGTACGATCCGATCTGGTTCGGCCAGGGCGTTACGATCGTCACGACGATGGGCTCGATCATGCCTCCGATCGGGATCTGTTGCTACATCGTGGCCAGCATGTCGGAAAACATTCCGCTCTCCGAGGTCTTCCGGGGCGCCTTTTACTACATCCCGGCATATCTGCTGACTTTGGCCCTGCTGATGCTTTTTCCCTACGCAACGGTGCTGATCCTCTCAAACCTCGTCCGCTGAGGGAACGGCTCAGCCCTATATCCGAACCGCCGCTCCGATCGGCAAATCAATCCCACGGAGCCTCATTCCCCCTTGAAGACGGGCTTCCTCTTTTCGACAAAGGCGGTCAGGGCCTCGACGCGGTCCTTGGTCGGAATCGTCACCTCGTACGCCTTGGACTCCAGCGGCAGGGCCACCCCCAAGGAGGCCTCCATCCCGCAGTTGATCGCAAATTTCGCCTGGGCGACGCCGATCGGGCCGTTCTTCGCGATCTCCCGGGCCAGCGCCATCGACGCCGACATCAACTCCGCCGGTTCCACGACGCGGTTCACCAGACCGATCTCGAAGGCCGTTTGGGCATCGATCCGCCGGGCCGTAAAAATCAATTCCTTGGCCTTGGCGATTCCGACGATCCGGGGAAGCCGCTGCGACCCGCCCGCTCCGGGAATGATCGCCAGACTCGTCTCGGTCAGCCCCATGATCGCGGTGGAAGCGGCGATCCGCAAATCGCAGGCCAGCGCCAATTCCAATCCGCCGCCGAAGGCAAAGCCGTTGATCGCGGCGATCACCGGAATCCGAACCTGCTCCACCGCGGTGAAAGTCTCCCGAATCGTGAAGATGAACCTCCGGACCTGATCGGGGGTCAGCGTGCGGCGCTCCTTGAGGTCGGCCCCGGTCGAGAAGGAGGCCTTCTTCGGATCGTCGCCCATCTTGCCGGTGATGACAATGCAGCGGAGGGTCATGTCGAAGTTCGCTTCGCGGATCGTTTCGGAAAGCGCCGCCAGCAGAT
>JAQTRB010000258.1 GCA_028712015.1 Syntrophales bacterium | reverse complement strand
ACAATCAGGGAGATACTGCCGATTGCACCCAGGAGCAGGGAAAACATCTGCATCTGTTTTTTCATTCTCTCGATCAGTTCTTCCGCGGAGGTGACATCCACCTGCATGCCTCTGGCTTTTTTCTGAAAATAGTCCTGGATGTCCACTTTCAGCTGTCCGATAGGGACATGGGGAGCTACCCTGGCCATGATGGTATTGATGTCCGGGTTCTGGAACGTCCGGAAGGCCGTGGATATGGGAACCATCATCGCCCGGTTCATGCCGTACGGACGAAGCCCGCCCTCCGCGACCTTGTCCAAGACGCCGATGACGGTAAAGCTGCGTCCTTCCGCCGTGACCTGGCTGCCCAAAATCGGCGATGTTGAAGTCTGCTTCAGAAAATCGGCCAGTTCGTTGCCGACGACGCAGAAATAACGATTCTGGTCGAGTTCCGAAATGGCCCTCCCCTGGAGGACCCGCAACTTGTTCAAATCGAAAAAGGAAGCGGTGACACCCATCTGCTCCATGCTGATCTTCTGGCGTCCCCGAATAAATTCTGTTCCGCTGGTCAGGTAAGGGGCAACATCGAGGATGTTCGACTTTTCCCCGGTGATCCCGATGATGACATCCAATCTGAACTCCGCCTGCTTGTTTTCACTGAAATTTTTTCTGATGGTGATGATATCCACCCCCATGTCCTTGAATTGCCGGATGGCTTCCTGCTGGACAATTGTACCGATGGAAACCATGCCGATGACCGATCCAATACCGATGACGATGCCGATCAGGGCCAGCAGACTTCGCTGCCTGGAACCCCAGAGGCTCCTGAACGCTTCATGAAAGTTAACCTGAAACAGGCTCATGACAAATAGATCATCCCATCGATGATTTTTACGGAACGTCCGCACTGCTCGGCAAGTTTTGGGTTATGGGTAATGATCACCATGGTAATGCCTTCCTCCCGATTCAACCGCTGGAAGAGGCTCATAATCTCATCTCCCGTTTTCGTATCGAGCGCGCCGGTTGGTTCATCCGCCAGCATAATCGCCGGCGAGCCGATCAGCGCGCGGGCGATGGCCACACGCTGCTGCTGTCCACCGGACATCTCGTTCGGACGATGGCCCGCACGCTCCTGAATGTCCACCTTTGCCAGATACTCCATGCCCTTCTTCCGGATCTCCGACCCTTTGATTCCCCGATAGGTCAGAGGTACACCCACATTCTCCAGGGCAGTCAGCTTGGGCAGGAGGTGATACTGCTGGAAGACAAATCCGATTTTCCGGTTTCGGAGTGTGGACAGGGCCCGATCGTCTTCATAGGCGACTTTGGTGCCGTCGATGTGAAATGTACCGGCATCCGGTTTTTCCAGGAGCCCCAGCATGTGCATCAACGTGGACTTTCCACTTCCCGAAGGTCCGATCACCGCCAGGAGCTCCCCCTTCTCCACCGTGAGGTTGATCCCCTTGAGAACTTTCACTTCCGTCGGGCCGACGCGATAGGATTTTTGAATATCCGCGATATCCAGCATCAGGGGATTCATCAATAGACCACCTCGTCCCCCGCGTTGAGCCCGCTGGTGATTTCTATGGAATCGAGGGTCGTAATCCCCGTCGTCACACTCACCTTTTTCAAGGCCTGGGTCGCTTTATCCCGGACCGTTGCTACACGGTCCTTGCCCTCGACGAGTACGGCCTGAATCGGCACCATTACGACGTTAGGCTTGTTTAGAAGCATGATCTCCATATTGGCCGACATGCCCAGACGGAGCTTGTCTCTCAGTCCCGCAGGTAGGCTGTCCATGGCGACGGACACCTCGAAGTTGGCCGCCTTTTTGCCGCCTTCGGCTTTGACGGCCTGGGAGGAGATGTGGGAGACCCGCCCCAAAATCGTTTCCCCAAAGGCCTCAACCGTTATCCGGACATCCTGGTCTTTCCTGATTTTCAGGACCTCCAGTTCATCAACCTCCGCTGTCATGGAAAGACCTTCCGTATTGCCGATGAAAAGCAGGATATCGCCCTGGGAGAACGTGACACCCCGATCCGCAATTTTCCCCTTCTTGTCCTTGTCTCCAACCAGGTCGGGAAGAAGAATGGTTCCGGAAACGGGGGCGGTGATGTCAGACTGGCGGAGCTGGTTTTCCAGGTCCTGCAGCTTCTGATGAGCATTTTCTAACTTGAGTTTGGCAACATACTGGTTTTGCCCTTCTCCTTTTTCCTTGACGACTTCCAGTTCCCGAAGGGACGAGTCATAGTCCATCTTGGCCGTCGTGTACTGCTGCTTCGCATTGTTATATTCCGTGGCCGGCACAATCTCTTTCTTGAACAGCCGCTCCGTTTCTTCAAATGTTTTGTGATGGCCGTCCAGGGTCAGCTTCGAGCGCGTAACGTTTTGCTGGGCCTTGGCGATCTCATTGCTGTTCATCCAATTCTCCAGTTCTCTCACTTTTTCCTGCGCCTCGATATAGGCCGTCTTTGCCTCCCGCAATTTAACCTCCGTCTCGGCCCGATCCAGCTTCAAGAGGAGTTGCCCCTTGGTGACAGCCTGTCCGTATTCGAAATATTTTTCCCGGACCATGCCGCCGAAGGGGCTGGTGATGTTGACGATCTGAATCGGTTTCAGCGTTCCCTTCAGCGTAATGCTGTCCGTCAGGGACCGGGGGGAGACCGTGTATACCCTGGCCGCGGGCGTTCCCTGTCGGCTATGCGAAAGGAGCCCCATCTTCGCGGTCGAGATGCCCGTCTGCTTCCATGTGATCAAGCCGACGGCCACAAAAAGAATAATCACAAAACCGGTGGCCGCCACCCGAAGAAGCTGAACCTTTCGGAGGGCCGCCTGGAGATTGCCGTTGGCTTCCTCCATTTCCAGATAGGATTTCTGGAGCGCCTGATGATTTTCCTTCAGCTCTTCCGTGAGCTTTCGTTCGGATTCCTGGAGGCGTGCGATCTCGGTGATGTCATTGAAAACAACGATCACGGCGACATTTTTTTTTGTGCCCTCTTCCGTGGTGGAGAGGAATGATGTTGTCACCTCCAGAGTGAGGATCGTCTCTCCCCGATGCCAGTTGATGATCTTATTGTGGATCGTATTGGCATCGTAAATGGCGTTTAGGATGGCTTGGTTGAACGCATCATTTTCCTCCCGGACGAGGAACAGCTCCGCGAAGGAATTGTGAAGAATGTCCGGGGCTTTCAGGCCAAGAATGGACTCCGCCGCCGTGTTGAACGTCAGGATCCGGCCGTCGAGACCGATAGTCATGACGCCGTCGCTCATGCTGTCGAGGATATTCCGGA
>JAQTRB010000257.1 GCA_028712015.1 Syntrophales bacterium | reverse complement strand
CTCGGAACCGCGATACATCATCACCGTGCGCGGAATCGGTTACAAGTTCACCGGTCCGGATTCGTAAAAATACGCGTGACCACAGACATTCTTCGTTGTTCAATATCCTCGAAAACGGTCAACGGAGAGATGAATGGCTGTTTCGCAAAGGGAGATGCGCATCGCCATCTGCCTAATCCGAAGGGGCCAACCGAATATAATGTGAGGTTGTCATGAGATTTGATATCGCAAAAAGCGGAAGTGGTCTTGTTTACGAGATCCGTCACATTGTGAATGTGGCCAATCGTTTGAAGCAGTCTGGAGTTGAGGTGTTCTGGGAGAATATCGGCGATCCCATCCAAAAGGGAGAGAAAGTCCCTGAATGGATACGGGAGGTCCTTGTCGACCTGCTGGGTGAGAACCGGACATACGGATACTCTCCCACAAAGGGGATGGACGCCACTCGCGAATTTCTTGCGGAAAGAGTCAACCGATGCGGTAAGGTCCAGATCACGCCGGAGGATATTATTTTCTTCAACGGCCTCGGAGACGCGATTGCCCGTGCCTACAGTGCGATTCGCGTGGACGTGCGCATCATCATGCCGGAGCCGACCTACTCCACGCATCTGCTGGCGGAGATTCATCACGCATCGTTCCCGCCGAACACTTACAGGATGAATCCTTACTGCGACTGGTCTCCGGACATCAACGAGCTGGAGCGCAAAGTGCAGAGCCACAAAGCGATCGTCGGAATCCTCGTCATCAATCCCGATAACCCGACCGGTTACGTCTATCCGGAGGAGACGCTCTTGCGGATCGTCGATATCGCCCGCCGCCACGACCTTTTTCTGATCTTCGACGAAACCTACCACAACATCGTTTTCAACGGAAAAAAGACCGTTCCGCTCTCCGACATCATCGGCGATGTTCCGGGGATCAGCCTGAAGGGCGTCTCCAAGGAGTTTCCCTGGCCGGGCGCCCGTTGCGGCTGGATGGAGGTTTACAATGCCGACAGGGATGAAACATTTGCCCGCTATATCGATGCGATTCTGACCCAGAAGATGTCGGAGGTCTGCTCGACAACGCTCCCGCAGATGGCGATCCCCCGGATCATGGCCCACCCGGAGTACCAGCCCTACCTGGAGGAAAGGCTCCGCCATTACGAAAAGCTCTCCAACATCGCTTACGGAATACTCAAGGACCTTCCGTACGTGATGGTGAACCGGACCTGCGGTGCATTCTATATGACGGTTGTTTTCAATGAGGCGGTCCTCAATGACCGCCAAAAGTTACCGATCCCGCAGGACAATGTCCGGGCCTATATCGAAGAACTGGTTGCCGAATCGATCGAATTCGACAAACGCTTTGTCTATTACCTCCTGGGTGCGACAGGGATCTGTGTGATTCCGCTGACCTCATTCTTTACAGCGCTGCCCGGGTTCCGGATGACGCTTCTCGACCGCGACGAAGCCAAATTCGAGCAGGTTGTCCGGACGCTTGGGGAAAAGATTGTAGCTTATGTGGAATCGGCACATTAGGATTTTGCTTTGCATATCCGTAACGACTTTCAGGGGCCATGCGGCGGCAAATGTGATGACGGGGAAATGCTGAGTTTATCTTTCGATACAGAGCGGATTGCCATCATCGGACCGGGACGTCTCGGAACGGCCTTCGCCTACAAGTTCGGCCGCGATAACAAAAAGGTCATCCTCTATTACCATGATGTGGATGTATGCAAAGCCATCAATCGGGATCGTTTTAACGCACGACACCTGACGGAGGATCTGGCACGGCGACTCGGCGGCGCGGATAAGGTTCCGCGGCTATCCCCCAAACTCTACGCGACGAACGACCTGGAACGGGTCATCGAACAGAACGATTTCATTCTCCTGACGGTCACCATGGACCGGCTGCCGGAAATTTTGAATCAGATCGAACCGATCCTCCGTCGCAAGATCACCCCTACCTGTTTCATCTCGGCAATCAAGGGGCTTGCCGCGGTCGAAACGACCCGCCGTCTGCTCACCCCCTCGCAAATGATCCGGGACCGGTTGACGGGCTTAAAAGACCGATATGATGTCGTTTCGATCGGCGGGCCGTTCTTCGATGTCGATATTGCCCTCGGCAATCCGGTTTGCCTATCCGTGGCGGGACCGCGGAGGATTTGTCAGATCGTCCGGCACAATTTCATCGACGTCAACCGTCGGGAACTCACCTCATACTACAACTTCGACGGTGTAGGGATCGAAACCTGCGGCGCGCTGAAAAACATTGCAGCCAACATCAAAGGGGTTGCGGACGGCCTGGAATTGGGGGACTCGATTCCCGGAACCCTGTTTTCACGGGCGGGGGTCGAGGTACGGGCGATCTGCCGGATTCTCGGAGGGAGTTTCCAGGCCTTCCACAGCCAGGCCGGCGTGGGGGACATGTATGTGACACTCTCTTCCGATGCCAGCAAGAACCATCGCTATGGCCGGTCCTTCTATCGGTTGTTCAACGGCAACTCCGTTGAAACGCACCGCACTGTCCTGCGGGGGATCGATGGCAAGCCGGAGGGACCCAACACCATCTTCAACGTTCATCAATTCCTGAAAAAAAGGAATATGTACAGCCCGATTTTTCGCAGCGCCTACCGGATTTTCAACGAGGCGCGGAGCCGGGAGGAAATCCGCGATCAGATCCTGCAGGCCATCCAATTCGACCGGAGGACGCGGGAGTACATCAGCCCGGTTTCCCGTATCCTCTACCGTCTCTTCCCGAACCTTTGGTACCGGCGTCACCGGGACTTCCTCGCAAATCCATGAGCGGTCCCGACGCGGATTCCGTCATGAAATCGTATGAATGATTTATACAAGATCAGCCCGGACATGGCATCAAACCGGATTCAGAAAAAAGGGGAGGCCTTCCGGCCTCCCCTTCTCGCTTAAAAAACCACTTTCTGCTCCATCCGCCCCAAACCTTGTTTATCCGAGAATCGCCTTCAGATCCTCATCCGGCGTCGTGATCGGCTTGATCCCGAACTTCTCGACGAGAACGCCCAGCACGTTTGGTGTAATGAACGCCGGCAGCGTCGGCCCCAGGCGGATGTTCTTGATCCCGAGCGCCAGCAGCGTCAGCAGGACCGCCACGGCCTTCTGCTCGTACCAGGAGATGATCATCGAAAGCGGCAATTCGTTCACGCCGACGCCGAAGGCCTTCGACAGGGCCACGGCCACCTGGATCGCCGAGTAGGCGTCGTTGCATTGCCCCACGTCGAGGAGCCGCGGGATCCCGCCGATATCCCCGAGGTCCTTG
>JAQTRB010000256.1 GCA_028712015.1 Syntrophales bacterium | reverse complement strand
TTTTTTCGCGCTCGCCGTTGTCTTTTCCGCCGTCTTCTGTTATGGTTGCGCACCGTGGCGGATCATCGCGCCGGGCGGAGGCAATCCAGGAGAAAACCATGGCTCATCGCATCGAAATCGGCTTCAGGGCGGGGATCAGGGACGCCCTTGGCGAAAAGATCAAAAGGAGGATCATCGACCACCTCCGGATCCCGGTGGATTCGGTGCGGACCATCGAGGTCTACACGATCGACGGGCCCCTCGACCCCGAGGAACTGGAGAAAGCGGCCCAAGGCCCTCTCTCCGACCCGGTGATCCAGGAAATCGCGATCGATCGAGGCCTGGCCCGCGGGTTTGACTGGCTGATCGAGGTGGGATTTCGCCCCGGCGTTACGGACAATGTCGGAAAGACAGCCGGCGAGGCGATTTCGCTCCTCACCGGAAAACCGGTTCACGTCTATACGTCCCGGCAGTACGTCATCCATAGCGTCCGCGACCGATGCGTTCTGGATACCCTCACGCGGACGGATGCGGAGCGGATCGCCTCCGAGCTTCTCGCCAACGACCTCATCCAGCGTTACGACATCCTCGACGGGAAAACCTGGGATCCGGCAAAGGGAATCCGGCCCTACATCCCGCGCGTCGTCGGAGAGGATCGCCCGCATACGGTAGAAATTGGCCTCGACGTTTCCGATGAGGAACTCGTCCGGATCAGCCAGGAGCGGGTTCTAGCGCTGACACTGGAGGAGATGCGCATCCTCCGGGACTATCTGAAAAACGACGGCATTCTGGCCCGCCGGAAGGGGGTCGGTCTGGGAGCGAAAATGACCGACGCGGAGCTCGAATGCCTCGCCCAGACCTGGTCGGAGCACTGCAAGCACAAGATCTTCAACGCCCGGATCGCCTACGACGACGGCGAAGGCCGAACCCGGGAAATCGATTCCCTCTTTTCCACCTGTATCAAGCGTTCGACCCGACTGATTCGGGAGCGGATGGGCGCGGACGATTGGTGCCTTTCCGTGTTCGTCGACAATGCGGGAATCATCCGCTTCAACGACCACTGGAACCTCGTCTTCAAGGTGGAGACCCACAATTCTCCCTCGGCGCTCGATCCCTACGGCGGTGCGCTCACCGGCATCGTCGGCGTGAACCGCGATCCGTTCGGCTGCGGCAAGGGGGCGAAGCTGATCTTCAACACGGACGTCTTCTGCTTTGCGCCGCCCGACTATGACAAGCCCCTGCCGAAGCGGATCCTCCATCCGCGGCGGATCTACGAGGGGGTCCGGGAAGGGGTGGAGCACGGCGGGAACAAGAGCGGCATTCCGACGGTGAACGGCTGCCTGGTGTTCGACGAACGATACCTCGGAAAGCCCCTCGTCTACTGCGGCACCGGCGGAATCATGCCGGCCCGGATCAACGGACAGCCGAGTCACACGCAGGAGATCCTGCCGGAGGATCTGATCGTGATGACGGGCGGCCGGATTGGAAAGGACGGCATTCACGGCGCGACCTTCTCTTCCGAAGAACTGCACGAGGGTTCCCCCGTTACGGCGGTCCAGATCGGCGATCCGATCACGCAGAAGAAGATGACCGATTTTCTGCTTGTTGCGCGGGATAGGGGTCTCTACCGGGCGATCACCGACAACGGCGCGGGCGGACTCTCCTCCTCCGTGGGAGAAACGGCGCGGCTCTCCGGCGGGTGCGAATTGGACCTGGCCAGGGCACCGCTGAAGTATCCGGGGCTGAACCCCTGGGAAATCCTCATCTCGGAGTCCCAGGAACGGATGACCCTTGCCGTGGCGCCGGAAACGATTGACGAATTTCTCGCCCTCGCCCGCAAGATGGACGTGGAGGCAACGGTGCTGGGCCGCTATACCGATTCCGGATGGTTTCACATCCGCTACGGGGAACGGACCGTCGCCTATATCGAAATGGACTTCCTCCACGGAGGGCTGCCGCAGATGGCCCTCCGGGCCTCCTGGACCCCCCCCTGTCATGCGGAACCGGAGTTTCCCGAACCGGCGGATCTGGGGCAGGCGCTCAAGACGATGCTCTCCCGCCTCAACGTCTGCAGCAAGGAGTCGGTCGTCCGCCAGTACGACCACGAGGTGCAGGGGGGGAGCGTGATCAAGCCGCTGACCGGCATCGCCAACGACGGTCCGAGCGACGCCGCGGTGATCCGACCGCTGCTCGACTCCTTCGAAGGAATCGTCGTCGCAAACGGAATCTGCCCCCGCTACAGCGACATCGATGCCTACCATATGGCGGCCTGCGCGATCGACGAGGCGGTCCGGAACGCGGTTGCGGTCGGGGCTCCCCTCGGCCGGCTGGCGGGCCTCGACAACTTCTGTTGGTGCGACCCGGTCCGGTCCGAGAAAAACCCCGACGGGGAGTACAAGCTCGCCCAGCTCGTGCGGGCGAATGAGGCCCTCTTCGACCTGACGACGGTATACGGCGTACCGTGCATCTCGGGGAAGGACAGCATGAAGAACGACTACCAGATTGGAGAGGTCCGGATATCGATCCCCCCGACGCTGCTGTTCTCCGTCCTGGGAAAGATGGAGGATGTCCGGCAGGCGGTGACGATGGACGTCAAGAAACCGGGGGATCTTGTCTATGTCCTGGGAAAAACCTTCCGGGAACTGGGCGGGTCCGAATGGTACGCCCTCCGCGGCGCGATCGGAAACGGCGTTCCCCGGGTGCATGCGGAAACGGCAAAGGCGCTTTATGAGGCGCTCGGCCGGGCGATCCGAGCGGGCCTTGTTGCCTCCTGCCATGATTGTTCGGACGGGGGGCTCGGCGTGGCGCTGGCGGAAACGGCCTTCGCCGGAGGCTTCGGTCTCACGGTCGAGCTTAGGGCCGTTCCGGCCGAAGGGATCGCCCGCAACGACGAGCTTCTCTTTTCGGAGTCGCAGAGCCGTTTTGTCGCGACGGTCCGTCCGGAGGCGCGAGACGCCTTCGAGGCCGCCCTTGCCGGGTCCGTTTTCGCGCGGGTCGGCGAGGTGACTCCGGAGCCGATTCTCCGGATCGACGGTCTCGACGGGAAGGGGATCATCCGGGAAGACCTGGCCGGACTCAAGGGGGCTTGGCAGAAACCCCTCGCGTTCTGAAGGCGGGGCGGACCGGAACGGGACCGAGATCCAACGAACGATCTCAAAAAAGGTAGGAAGAAATGCCGAAGAGAATCAGCGCGATCGTGATCACGGGAAACGGAACGAACTGTGAAATGGAGATGGCGCATGCCTGCCGTCTGGCCGGATTCGATGCAGTGGACATCGTCCACATCAGCGAGCTCCTCTGCGGG
>JAQTRB010000255.1 GCA_028712015.1 Syntrophales bacterium | reverse complement strand
TCCGCCGTGAAAAAGAACCCCTCCGCATCGCGCGGCAGATCCGGAGAGACGAAATCCGAGCGGACGCAGAGACGCTCGGAGAGGATCTTCCAGTCGATACAGGTGTAGGGCACCCAGGATCCCTGATTTTCCCCGGATGTCCGGGTCGCCATTCCGCCCGTTTCGGTCGAACCGTAGATTTCCGTGATCGCCACCCCCGTCTTCTCCCAAAAGAAAGCGGCGTCTCCGGGATCGAGGGGGGCCGCGGAGGAGAAGGCCAGGCGGAGGGAAAAGCGTTTCAGCTCGCCGGACCTCAGCGCCCGGTAGTGGATTGGAACGCCGACCAGAACGGTGGCTTTTTCCTGTTGCAGCGCGGCGAGGATCTCCCGCGGAAACGTGCAGGTACGGCGCAGAATCTGCGCCGAGGCGACAAACGGAAGAAGGACCGAATAGAGAAGCCCGTAGATGTGTTGCGGCGGAACGGTGGAGAGGAGGCAATCGCCGTTGCCGATTCCCAGTGTTCGGGCGATGTAAAAAGCCTCGCCGAACAGGTTTGCGGGGGTCTTCGCCCAGGTCCGGGGTTTTCCGGTGGACCCCCCGGTGAAAAGCGACAGAAAAGGCTGATCCGGGGGGCGGACCAGCTTTAAGGGCCGATTGCCGGGTTGGCAATCCTCCAGCCTGATGACGACGGAGCCTTTCGGAGGTTCGATGTCTGTATCCGTCAGGATCAGCCGGAAAGGTTTCGCTTCGCGCAGCTCCCGAAGGACTCGGGGATGAAAGGCGTGCGGGAGGATGAACGGCGGGGCGCCTGCCAGGGAGGCCAGCAGCGCGGACAGCAGATGGGGTTTATCCTCGATGCAGAGGCAGACCGGATCGTCCGCGGATCCGTCCGGGGGAACGAGGGCGTCCCGGATACCCGCCGCCAGCTCTCCGATCTCACCGATTGTCGGCCCGGAAGGCGTAAAGCGATGTTTTTCGTCTGCAAGAAGGGAAAGGATCCTTTGGTTCATTTAGGAAACATCATCTTTTCGCCAATGGCTCTATGGAGATGACGGCCATCGATCCATTTAATGGTTTTCTTTTGAGCGGCGAAAGTATATGAAGAAGCATCTTGCGTGTCAACGGAATATTGCGATAGTTCAGGAGAGCGACGATGTCCGGACGGGGTATGGAAACGAGAAACAGCGGATATTATGACGAAAAGATGGAGAGGATGGATCGAGCCGAGCGCGATGCCCTCCAGAAGAAAGAGGCGCTGAGATGCCTGCGCTACGCCTATGAAAAGGCGCCCGGGTATCGGGAGTTTCTCGATGAAAGCGGCGTAACGCCGGCGTCCGTCCGTTCCATCGATGAATTCTCGCTGATCCCTGTCCTGAAAAAGAACCGGATGCCCGAACGGCACCGAAAGAACCCGCCGTTCGGAGGATTTCTCGCCGTGCCGGCGGAACGTCTCAAGAGAATCTATGTCTCCCCCGGCCCGCTCTACGACCCGGAGGGACGAAAGGAAGATTATTGGGGGCTGCGAAAATGCCTGTACAACGTGGGATTCCGTTCCGGTGACCTCGTCATGAACACCTTTTCCTATCATCTGACCCCCGCGGGGATCTTTCTGGACGAGGCGTGCAGCGGCATCGGCTGCGTGATGGTTCCCACCGGGGTCGGCAATACGGAGATTCAGGTCAGAACCATGGTGGAACTGAAGGTCAACGGCTATCTCGGCACGGCCTCCTTCCTTTTGGCCCTGATCCGGAAGATGGAAGAACTGGGATATGATCCCTCCCGAAATCTCGCCATCGAGATCGCGCTCGTGGGGGGGGAGATTCTGATTCCGGCTCTCAGAAAGGGTCTGAACGATTACGGCGTCATCGTTCGTCAGGCCTATATCACCGCCGAGCTGGGCGCGCTGGCCTATGAATGCCCCCAGGAAAACGGGATGCATCTTGCGGACGATCGGTATGTGGAGATCTGCGATCCGTCGACGGGAGAACCGCTGCCCGTCGGCGGCGTCGGCGAGGTGGTGGTCACGAACTTCGCGAACGACTGCTATCCGCTGGTCCGTTACGGCACCGGGGATCTTTCCGCCGTCGACGAGGAGAAGTGCGCCTGCGGGAGAACCTCCCGCAAGCTTCGCGGGATACTGGGACGGGCGGACGAGGTGACCAAGGTCCGGGGGATGTTCGTCCACCCTCGTCAGGTGGACGAGGCGGTCGCCCGGTTTGCCGGGGAGGTGGACGGGGCCCGGCTTGTCGTCACGCGGGAGGGGGGAGCGGACAAGATGACCCTGGAGGTCCGGCTGAAGACCGGTGTGGCGGCGACGGACGTTTTGAAGGCCTCTCTTGCGGACAGGGTCCGGGAGGCCACCAAGCTGCGGGGAGACGTTGTTTTTGTCTCCGACATTTCCGAGGGCGGGAAGAAGATCGAGGACCGAAGGAAGTGGGAATAGTTGCACAGGCGCATAAAGAGTGAATCATGAGTGGGACATTGAAACAGGCATTGATTGCTCTCGGTCTCATCGTCTTTTGTGTCGCCGTCTTCTTTGCCGTCAAGACGTATGGGGTCTGGGTGATTACCGGGGTGGCCGCCGTCCTGTTCATCCTGGGTCTCATCCGCAAGGATAAGCCGGACGGGACGGAGAGTCGGAACGAAGCTCAGGATCGGGACGGGAGAGACAACATTTGAAAAACGGAGTCTTCAAGAGCCGCTTCCCCGCGTGGTTCCGCCCGACGGGTGTCGGGGCAAGATCGTCTCCGTTTCCGGAGAAATGGCTTGACTTTTCCATCCCTTTAGGCTTATGAGTTAATCAAATGCCGGAGGATGCAAGGCGGACGTCCAGGGTGCGACCGGCAGGATCCGGATATGGACAGGATGAAGCGTAAGGTGGACCGCCGGACTCTTCAGAGTTTGGCGGTTTTTTCTTTGTCAGACCTTCGTACGCCGGCCGGATGCCGTGCGACACGAACAGGCCCCGGAACCGTTTCTTCCCCTCGCCAGGGAAAAACGGAGGGGTATTCCGAAATGGATGAGGAGGCGAACCATGAACAAGAATTTGTATGTCGGCAACCTGTCACAGAAAGTCACGGATGAGGATTTGCGGAACAATTTTGCCGAGGCGGGGGCGGTGGTATCGGCGTCGGTCATCAAGGACAAGTTTTCCGGCGTTTCGCGCGGTTTCGGCTTTGTCGAGATGGAGACCGAGGAAGGCGCCCAGGAGGCGATCAAGAAGTTCAACGGCGGCGACCTGGATGGGAAAACCATTACCGTGAACGAAGCGCGGCCGAAAACCGAATCCGGCCCCAAACGGGATAACCG
>JAQTRB010000254.1 GCA_028712015.1 Syntrophales bacterium | reverse complement strand
ATGAAGTTCATGGTTGTTTTTTCTCCCATTCCCAGGCGGTTTGGATGATGAATTCGAGATCGTCGTGAAGCGGCTTCCAGCCGGTGAGTTCCCGGATCCGACGGCTGTCGGCCACCAGCGCGGGGGGGTCGCCCGCCCGGCGGACGGTCTCCTCCACGGGGAAGGCGATGCCGGTGACCTTCCGCGCGATGTCGACGACCTCGCGCACCGAATAACCGTGGCCGTAGCCGCAGTTCATGATTTCGGTTTTGCCGGTCCGCATCAGCCGGTCGAGGGCCGACAGGTGAGCGGAAGCGAGATCGTCCACATGGATGTAATCGCGCACACAGGTTCCGTCGGTTGTCGGATAGTCCGTTCCATAGATGGAGAGTTTCGCGGATTCGCCCTTGGCGGTTTTCAGCGCCCGCGTGATCAGATGGGTCGCATTGCGATAGGCCTGACCGATCCGTCCTTCCGGGTCCGCCCCGGCGACGTTGAAGTAGCGAAGCGCGCAATAGCGGAAATCGCCTGTGGCGGCCAGGTCCGCGAGGACCTGCTCCACCATGACCTTCGATGCGCCGTAGGGGTTGATCGGCCGGAGCGGTTCCCGCTCGTCCACAGGGATCGTCTCCGGGATGCCGTACACGGCGGCCGTCGAGGAGTAGACGAACCGCGCCGTGCCGGTCTCGCGCATCGCGTCCAGAAGGTTCAGCGTGTGGACGACATTATTTCGGTAGTAGGCGAGGGGTTCCCGGACCGATTCCTCCACCTGAATCGAGGCGGCGAAATGCATGACCGCCTCCGGGCGAAAGTCGCGGAGCGCCTCCCGGATCGCCGTCCGGTCGGCCAGATCACCCCGCAGCAGGCGGCCGCTCAGGACCGCCCATTCGTGGCCGGTGGAAAGGTTGTCGTAGACGAGGAGCTCGTGCCCCTCCTTCCCGAGGGCCTTGACCACATGGCTCCCGATGTATCCCGCGCCGCCGGTCACAAAAATCCGCATGATTTCTCCTGGATACAAGGGGGAGGCGATCGCCGTTTTTCAGTTTGCCATGCACACGAACATCGGCGCATCGGGGTCATGTTTTCGGAACGTTTCGACCCACCCTTGGTGTCGGTTTCCTACCGCATCCGTTTAAAAAATACAAGCGCGGGATGGTCGTCCGTCGACGCATCCGCATCCGAATGGAATCGGCGCCCGGGTTTCAAGTTATTTAATCTCCTGATTTTTTTAATTCCTTGACAGAACGATTTTCACCTCTCTATAATGCCTCGCTTTTCAGCAGGATAAACCGGAGAGATGTCCGAGCGGCTGAAGGAGCACGACTGGAAATCGTGTGTACGCCCTCAAAGGTGTACCGCGGGTTCAAATCCCGCTCTCTCCGCCATGAAAAAGGGGAGCCGGTCTCGTATCTTGGCGTTTTGCCGTGAGAAAGCCAACGTGCGGGGCAGGATCTCCGACAGGAAAGATGGCCGGGCCCCGTGCGACGGCGGCCTGTGAACCCCGTCAGGTCCGGAAGGAAGCAGCGGCAGCAGTCACCGGCGTGTGCCGCGGGTCAACCCGGCTGTCTGTTTTTCCTCATCCCCAGGAGCATCCGTGGAATACCGTGTTCTCGCGCGAAAATGCAGACCCCAGGTCTTCGAAGACGTCCTGGGGCAGGAGCATGTGGTCCGGACGCTGCAGAACGCGATCACCCAGCAGCGCATCGCGCATGCCTTTCTCTTCAGCGGGCCGCGCGGGGTCGGCAAGACGTCGATCGCGCGGATCCTCGCGAAGGCGCTGAACTGCGAAACGGGGCCGACGCCGACCCCCTGCAACCGCTGCGTCCATTGCCTTGAAATCACCAACGGAAATGCGCTCGACGTTCGCGAGATCGACGGCGCCTCCAACAACGGCGTCGAAGAGATCCGGGCGCTTCGCGAAAACGTCAAGTTTGCCCCGGCTTCCTGCCGCTACAAGATCTACATCATCGATGAAGTCCACATGCTTTCGAATGCAGCCTTCAACGCCCTTCTCAAGACGCTGGAAGAGCCGCCCGCCCATGTGATCTTCATCTTCGCGACGACGGAGACCCAGAAGGTGCCGGCGACGATCCTCTCCCGTTGCCAGTGTTTCGATTTCCGACGAATCGCGCTCAAGCGGATTGCTGAAAATCTAAAGAGGATTGCCTTGTCGGACGGCATACGGATCAGTGACAATGCGCTGTCCTGGATCGCCGAAGCCGGGGACGGAAGCCTCCGCGACGCGCAGAGCATCTTTGACCAGGTGATCTCCTACGCGGGCGACGAAATCGCGGATCCGGCGGTCGAGGAGATCCTCGGACGGTCGGACCGGCGTTTCCTCTTCTCCCTTTCCGAGGCGGTTCTCGCCCGGGACGCGGGTCGATGCCTGAAAATCATCGACGAAGCCTATTACGCCGGCCTCGACATGCGCTATTTCTTCCAGACGCTCCTCGGCCATTTCCGGAACCTTCTCTTCACGGGAATTGCCGGAGAAAAAGAGGCGCTGGTCGATCTTCCCGCGGAAGAAGCGGCCAAACTGAAGGAGCAGGCGGCGGGCCGGTCGACGGACACGCTCCAGCGCTACCTGGAGATCCTGATGGCCGAAGAGGAGAATGTCCGCCGGAGCCAGAACCCGCGATTGAACCTGGAGACGGTCCTCTGCCGAATGGCCTTTTTGGAACCCCTGATTCCGATCGAGGCGATGATCGCCCGGATGGAGAGCCTGGAGAAGCGCCTGGAGGGAAAACCGGCGTCGGGGGACGCAGGCCCCGAAAAGACGGGCGCGGGCAGCCGGGAGGGAATACGGCGGCGGGAAAAGGAAGACGAGGCAAAAGAAAAGAAGGAGCCCGCCGCGTTCACCCCGGCGGCGGAGGAACGAGCTCCCTATCGGACCGGCCCGGAAACGGGCGGGGGCGGGGTCCCGGAAAAGGGCTGGCAAGGATACAGGGAATTCGTAAAACGTCATGATCCGGCCCTCTCCGCCAAAATCGAATCCGGGATCTGCTTGGCCTGCGATGAGGGGCTTCTCCGGATCGGTTTTGAGAAGGGCTATCTCTTTTTCGATGACGTCGTCGGCCGAAAGGGGGCGCTGGCCGAACACGGCCGGCGGTTTTTCGGGCGGGAGACGACCCTCGAGATTGAAACCGTTCTTCCCGAGAACGGCGGAGCGGCGGTTTCCGCGGGCGGAAATGGAAACGGCCGGGCGGTGAAGAACCATCGTATCCAGGAGATCCGACGGGAGGCGCTCTCCCACCCCCTCGTGCGGAAGATCCTCGATGCCTTTCCCGGGGCGGAAGTGCGGGAGGTGAAGGTGCTCG
>JAQTRB010000253.1 GCA_028712015.1 Syntrophales bacterium | reverse complement strand
CAGGAAGACACAAATACAGCCGATCCTCGAAAAAAGTCACCTCTGATAATGCTACAGTTCATCCCGTAAGTCGCATCAATCAGGCGAGTCTTCTATTTATATGCCGAGCCTCTCCATTCGATAGTATTGATCCACACGGTCTCTCGCGCATCATCGATCTCGTAAAGGATACGTAGATCACCCATCCGGAAACGATGCATGTGTTTGAGGTCCCCCTTCAACTTCTTGATATGGCCATCAAGGTGGGGAGTCTGGGCAATGACAGCAATGGCGTCCGAGATCCTTTTTCATCAAGGTGTCGTCAGCTTTCCGATAGAATTTGACGGCGTTTCGATGAAAAAGAACCTTATGCATTTTTCAGATCATCCCAGGCAACAAAGGCACCTTTTTTACCATCTGCCCTGTCCAGATCTGCCTGCCGGATCTGTCCCATCAGCTTGCCATCCGCCATGATCTCGAACGTCTCCCGCCAAACTTCCATATCTTCGGAGACCGCTTCATGGATGATATTCTTAAGTTCATCCACCGTCATATCCGTTATTTTACGTTTTACGGCTCTCATAATCTCTTCCTCACAAAACTGTGCGTAAAGAGCCTAAGAAAAATAGTCATGCCTGTCAATAGAAATCACGTGAGTGTCCAGAAATCAATCGGCGGCCCCTTAAATGTACGGTCTGCAACTTACCCTTGGATTGGGCTGTATATCCATCCATCGACCCCGATTTTTTCCACAAGCATCAGGCCAATTTTAAAGAAATGCTCTGTCATCACCGAGCTTGGCCTTGACAGGATACGGCAATTGTGGCAATCGCCATCCCATCATGGAGGACCGGGCGGACGGGAAAAAGAAAGAGCGGGAAAAGCGAATCCGGGAGGAACGCTCCCGGAGGCTGCGACGGGCTGAATCGGAGAACCATTATAATTCCGGCATGATGCACTATCGAAGCCGGAACTTCGCGGAGGCGCGGCGCTGCCTTCAAAAAGCGATCACGGTCCATCCGAACCACCTGTCATTCCATCAACTCCTTGCCCAGATCGCCCTCGAAGAAAAGAATCTCCCGGAAGCGGTCAGGATCTTTCGACTCATTCTGAAAAAATGGCCGGAGGAGATCTTCGCCTGGTACTTTCTCGGCGTCGTCCTGATGGATCTCCGGAAATTCGACGAGGCCGGAGAGGCTTTTCAGGCATTTATCGCCGCATCCGGCGGCCGGCGATCCGACGCGGTCGTAAAGACCTATCGCCGGAACGCGCGATCCGCGATTCGGGAAGTGGACCGGATCGGCAAGATAGAGGCCTTGGCACCCCCTCCTCCCTCTTCCCCGGCAAGCGAGACCGCCGATCTTTTTCAGCCTCAGACGACGCCGAGCCGGGAAACGGCGGGCCGGGGCCGCGGAACAGGAAACATGTCCGGCAGGGCGCGGGCGGTTTCCACGAAGTCTTTGCCCCCTCGGAAAAGTGCGGCGTCCCGCGGGAATCCGGAACCAAATTCCGGTAAATCGGCCGCACCCCTTGGAAGGCCCGACCTGTTCCCCGCGAAAACTGCGGGGCCACTCCGGAAGCCGGAACCGCCTCCCGGAAAATTGTCTGCGTCTCCGGAATTGCCTGCAACCCCCCCGGAGCGACCGGCCGCCGCCGTCCCCGAGGCGCCCCTCTTAGACCTCTCCGCCTTTGCCGATCCCTCCCGGCGAACGGGAAAACCTGCCGTCCGTTTCACCTTCATCAACGAGCATCTCTTCGCGGAGATGAACCGTTCCGGCGACGGAAACCCCCGCGCCTGGCAGTTGTGGGTGGAATACCACCGCATCCGGCTGATCCGGGAGTTCGATGAGCTGCTCTGCCTGTCCCATCTGCGGGACATCGACCAGTACTGGTATCAGATCGAAACCGTCTCCCAGGTTCTGCGGCGTTTCGGCGGAAGGGTTCTTCTGGCCGACGAAGTCGGCCTCGGGAAGACCATCGAAGCGGGCATGGTTCTGAAGGAGTACCTGCTTCGCGGGATGGTCCGCAAGCTTTTGGTCCTGACGCCGCCTTCGCTGGTCTCCCAGTGGCGGGAGGAGTTGGAAACGAAATTCGGCATGGATTTCATCACAACGGAAGATCCGTCCTACCGGGAGGGGGCGTATGATTTCTGGCTGCGGCACGACCGGATCATCGCCTCCCTCCACACGGCCAAATCCCGCAAGAACATCGACATGATCACGTCCATAGACTATGACCTGGTCATCGTGGACGAGGCCCACGGCCTGCGAAACCGGAGAACAGCCAGCTACCGTTTCGTCAACGAAATTCGCAAAAAATTCATCCTGCTCTTGAGCGCCACACCCGTTCAGAACAACCTGCTGGAGCTGTACAACCTGATCACGCTGCTCAAGCCCGGCCTGCTGAGCACGGAAGCGGCGTTCAAAAAGGAATACGTCAAGCGGGGCAGTCTTCGGACGCCGAATCATCCGGACAAACTGCGCCGTCTTCTTCGCGAGGTCATGATCCGCAACACCCGCTCCCTTGTGGACGTGAAGCTGCCGAAAAGGTTTGCGACCACCCTCTATGTTCCCCCTCTGTCCCACGAAAAGGAGCAGTACGAACAGGCCAGCCGCTTCTGCCGCGACTTCTGCGCCGCCAGGGAACAGCCGTCCCTCTGGACCGTTCAGAATCTCCAGATGGCCGCCGGAAGCTCTCCGCTCGCCCTGCGGGAATCGGTCCTCCATCTTCTGGAGAAAAACGAGGGGATCACGACCGCCGAGGCGGGCCGTCTTCGCGATCTCGCGGAACGTGTGCGCGGCGGCGAGGGGACTTCAAAAGGGGCGCAACTGCTCCAGCTTCTGAAGGCCGGGGAAGACAAGAAAATCGTCTTTGTCAAATACCTGAAGACCCTTGAATATCTGGAGGGGCTGCTGGGGTCGGCGGCTGTTCCCTTCGCCGTTTTCAGCGGCGGGATGACCGGTCCGCAGAAAGACCAGGCCGTCTCCCGTTTCCGGGAGGAGGTTCCTGTCCTGCTCAGCACGGAAACCGGCGGCGAAGGGCGAAACCTCCAGTTCTGCAACACCCTGATCAATTACGACATCCCTTGGAATCCCATGCGTCTCGAACAGCGGATCGGCCGCCTCCACCGGATAGGACAGCGGCGGGACGTCTTTGTCTTCAACCTCTGTCTCGCCGGCAGCATCGAGGATCACATGATGCGCATCCTGGACGAGAAAATCCACATGTTTGAGCTGGTCGTCGGGGAGATCGACACGATCCTCGGCAACCTTGATTCGGAACGGGAGTTCGGCAGCGTCATTCTGGAGATGTGGGTCCGGGA
>JAQTRB010000252.1 GCA_028712015.1 Syntrophales bacterium | reverse complement strand
CTGGCGACCTTTTCCTGTTCGAATCCGATCGACGAGGGGCTGTTCGCGAAAATCGTCCTCGGCGCCGTCCGCGACGCGGGCAAGACGGCGCAACTCCTCCGTCCGCTCGGGGCCGGTCCGGACCATCCCGTGAACCTCGCTCATCCCGAAGGACGCTACCTGAAGGGCCTTCTCCTCCGCCTCGGCGCGGATTAACATCCTTCCGTTTCGATGATCCGTTTCTCACCGATGACGGTCCCCGCGAAAACGGGTGTTCAGGGCCTTTTCAAGACGCCCGCAATCCGGTCGTGCAGGAGCTGCGAGGCAAGACTGTTTCCCGACATTCCGACCATGATCGAAATGGCGGTGATCCCCTTTTCCACATAATCCACCGAGATCCGGACCTTTTCATCCTGGACCATCGCGGTGAATGTGCCCTGGGCGATCTTTCGGACCGGCTCGACATCGGTCGCCTTCATTTCGATCAGGGTCCTGTCGCAGGCCGTCCAGGCCTGATCGAAGGGGACGGTGTAGGTGGTCCGCAGGTAACCGTCCATATAGACGAATTCCCCCGAACGGAGGCCGAGCGTTTTTGCGCCGACGGTGAGGGAGGTGTCGCACGCCGCGATCGGCAGGAGCACCGCAATCAGGCAGATGACACGCCAAAACACTTTTTTCATATTTCCTCCTTTTTGCATGATTTTTACGAAACCGTCAGATGATACACGGTCTGGATCAGCGCCCAGAGCAGGATGGCCGCCGTGACGAGAACGCTTCCCGCGCCAAGAATCCGATGGAGCGCGGTTTCCGGTTTGCGCTCGTGGTATCCGATTCCGAACGCGAGCAGAAGACCGGCCAGAATTCCTCCCCCGTGCGCCCAGTTGTTGATCCCGGGCAGAAACAGACCGAAAAGGACAAGCCCTACGACCCACCCCATCGCCTGGCGGTAGATCGCCTCGCCGTAGAAACCGCCTCGGCTCTTTCCATAGTAGAGGATGGCGCCGATCAGGCCGCAGATCGGGGCCGAGGCCCCGATGGTAAAGGGTATCCCGGCGAGAAAAGAAAGAAAAAAACCCGCGACGCCGGTCCAAAGAAAGAGAATCGCGAAACGGTGCAGGCCGAACGTGTCGAGCACGAAGGGCGCGAGCTGCCGCAGCGCCATCATGTTGAAGAAAATGTGCAGGATTCCCCCATGGAGGAAGGAGGCCGAGACGAGGGTCCACCAACGGCCGTAGGCGATCGGAAGGGTTCCGGTCGCGCCGATGAGGAAGAGGCTTTCGTTTGAAGGGGAGAGGATCGTCAGCGGATTTGCCGATAGACCGAGCGCCGCCGGGTCGATCAGCAGCGAAAGGAGGTAGAAAACGGCATTGACGGCCAGAATCGTGATGACCGGATCGAAACGTTCCGGGGACAATATTCCGGCGACATTCCTTTTCCACGGGGCGCCCGGGCGGGTCGTACCGCAATAGGGACAGACCGGTTCATCGCTGCTGATCAACTTTCGACAGTTCGGGCAGAGTATGGATTTCTTTTCGATCATGGCGCCGCTCCGCTCAGATGAACTTCATGATCACGGGAATGGCTACGAAAGTTCCGATCGAGGTCGTCAGGTTGACGACGGCGACCAGAAGCAGCAGACGTGTGATTTTGTTCCGGAAGAATCCCCGGATCGATACGATGTCCTCCTGGAGGGCGAGAAAATCCTTGACCTGGGGTTTCCGGAGCGACGCCTCCGTGAGACCCGCGATCCAGCCGGCGGCGATCAAGGGATGGAGCGTCGTGACGGGAGCGGCGAGAGCCGAAGCCGCGATGGTGAGCGGATGGGCCAGCAGGACCAATGCCCCGAGCCCGGCGAAGGAGGCTGTGATCGCCGACCACCAGCTGATCATTTTCAGGCTGGCTTCGGAACCGGAATAGAAGAAGCCGGCAAGGAAAAGACCGACGACGACCAACGGGAAAAGCCAGCCGGCGAATCGCCCCCAGAGACCCTTCTCGGGGATTCGGATCAGCGGCTCGATATCGATGGCGTCTCCGATGTGTTTTAAAATGCCCGGCACATGACCCGCGCCGACGACCGCCACAACCCGGGCGCCCGGTGCATGGCCGATGGTGTGCGCGAGGTAAAGGTCCCGTTCGTCGATCAGGGTCGCTTTCAGGCTGGGCAGCTTTTCCCCGACGGTCTGAAGCGCCAGTTCGAGAACGTCGCTTTTTTTGAGTTTTTCGATCTCCTCCTCGGTGATTTCGTCGGTGGCGAATAGGGAGATCAGGACCTCGGGAAGGAACTTTGTCTTGCTCCAGAAACCCATGTTCCGCCAGGTCCGCAACAGCGTAATGCGGATCTCCCGGTCCGCGAGCACAATCTCCGCGCCGATCGCCTCGGCCCGATCGATGGCCCGAAGCATTTCCGCGCCCGGCGTGATGTTGAATTTCCGGGCGATCTTTCGTTGCAGAGAGGCCATGATGAGCTGGGAGAGGAGGATGCTCGTGCGCTTTTCACGGATCACCTTAATGATGTCCGTCTCCTGCCATTGATCCTTCTTGCGGATCGCCTCGTAGCGGGGTCGGCATAGCTCGACGCAGACCGTGTCCGGTTGTTCCTCGTCGATGACCCGCTCAACAAGATCGGCGCTTTCGCGCGAGACGTGGGCCGTTCCGATCAGGATGATCTCCCGACCTTCCCGGGTGATGCGGTGAATGTTTTCGTGTTCCAAGGATTTCCTTTCCTTCCGGCTTTTCGGGGAGGCCATTAGCAGCATTTGCGCTGTTTGTAAAGGAAAATGGTTTACGGATTTCATGGAAGATGCTAAGAAGATTCAAAAATTGTACGGGCTGGCCGGTTCCGTTCCCGATGGCAAACCGGCCGCCGAAGGCGGAAATGGGACGATACGCGATGGGATCGGGTTTACAGGTCGGGGAGCGGGTCCGGGTTCGAATCGAGGACGTGGCCTTTGGGGGCGACGGCGTCGGACGGGTTTCCGATCGGGTCCTCTTCGTTCCGTTCACGGTGGACGGCGATGAGGCGGAGGTCGAGATTACGGAGATCCGGAAACGGTACGCGCGGGCGAAACCGCTCGGGATTCCGGTGCCGTCGCGCCATCGCATCCGGCCGATCTGCCCGGTCTACTTGCGCTGCGGCGGCTGCCGGCTGCAACACATCGCCTACGCGCATCAACTGGCGCTCAAGCAACGGCAGGTCGAAGAGGCCTTCATCCGGATAGCCGGGCTGCCCCTTCCCCCCGTCGCGGCGATCCTTTCCTCCCCGCGGACGTTCGGTTGGCGCGGAAAGGCGGAATTCCATCTCGCCGGCGGCCGGGGCGGCCCGCGCCAAG
>JAQTRB010000251.1 GCA_028712015.1 Syntrophales bacterium | reverse complement strand
CGCGTCGCGGGATAGATCAGCCGAAACCGGCCTTTTGGCCGGAGGGCATGAACGGCGGCGGCCAGAAAATCGTCCACCGTCCCCGCCATCTCATGCCGCGCGACGGCCCTCTCGGGATCGGGGTTCGTGCGTCCCGAACGGAGACGCCGATAAGGGGGATTGCAAACGGCTGCGGAAAAGGTTTGCGGATTACAGAGGAGCTCCGGACAGCGAACATCGCCCCACCTGATCTCGATCCTGCCGTCGAGACCGTTCAGCAGAACATTTCGCCTCGCCGTTTCCGCCAGGTCTTCCTGGATTTCGATCCCCAGAACCCTTCCACAGCGAAAACGTTGCGCAAGAATCAGCGCGACGATGCCGCTGCCCGTTCCCAGATCAATCAGATCATCCTCTTCCTGAAGGATTGTAAAATGGGCAAGGAGGAGCGCGTCGATCGAAAACCGATAGCCGCTTTTCTTCTGGATGATCCGCAAGCGGCCGTCCAAGATCGGATCGACCGTCTCTCCACGGCGGGGGCGGATTTCCTCGTCCATGGTCACCCCAAAAGATGAACGAAGAGGCCGCTGCGCAGTTTCGGTTCGAACCAGGTCGATTTCGGCGGCATGACCCGACCGGCATCCGCGACCGCCATCATCTCCCCGACCGTGGGCGGATAGAGGGAAAAGGCGACGGCAAAACCGGCCCGGTCGACGAGCCTTTCCAGCTCTTCCATCCCGCGGATTCCGCCGACAAATTCGATTCGGGTATCGGTCCTCTGATCCCGGATGCCGAGAATCGGTCGCAAGAGGTTCTCCTGGAGAAGGGATACGTCGAGGCCGGCGACGGGATCGTCTTCGACGAGGATTCCGGTCCGGGCGGTCAGACGACGCCAGTTCCCGTTGAGATACATCCCGAACTCACGCGGGCGCCCCGGGGATTTTTCAGGAAAACGATCCGAAATCTCGAATCGTTCGCCGATCCGGTCCAGGAACGCCGCTTCGGAAAGGCCGTTCAGGTCCCGGACGGCGCGGTTGTAGTCCATGATCCTAATCTGATCGTGGGGGAAAAGCACGGCCAGCAGGAAATGATGCTGCTCATCCCCGCGATCCGCCGGATTTTGCGCGCTGCGGAGACGCGAAACGGCGGCGGCGGCGGCGGCCCGGTGATGGCCGTCGGCGATGTAGAGCGTCTCGACCGAGGCGAATCCCTCACGGATCTCCCGAATCTCCGTCGGTTCACGGAGGGTCCAGACCGCATGTTCGACGCCGTCGGCGGCCTCGAAGTCATATTCGGGCGTCCGCGCCACCACCCGCCCCACCAGACGATCGATCTCCTCCCGCCCGCGGTAGGTCAGGAAGACCGGTCCGGTCTGCGCCCCGGCCGTATCGATGTGAAGCGTCCTTTCCCGCTCCTTGTCCTCGCGGGTAAATTCATGCCTCTTGATCCGCCCCGTCTCGTACTCGGCAAGCGAAACGCAGGCGACAAGTCCGGTCTGGACCTGCTTCCCCATCCGCTGGCGGTAGAGATGGAAAACGTCGGTTTTTTCCGCAACGAGGATACCCTGCCGCATCAACGCGGCGAGATTCTCTTTCGCCCGATCGTAGACCCGGCGATCCTCCACGCCGGTTACGGCCGGGACATCGATCTCCGCCTTCTCCACATGAAGAAAGCTCAGAGGATTGCCGCGAACCAGATCCTGCGCCTCCGCCACGTTCAGGACATCGTACGGCGGCGCGGCTACCCTGTCGACAAATGACGCTGCGGGTCTCAGGGCCCGAAAGGGAAATACACCGGACATGCTTTCTCTCCTTCCGAAACGGCACGTCGGCTTTCCAGAGCGGATGCAGGTGGATGCTCCCGGGCGGCCGTCTCATTCATTTCGCTTGAAATTTCTAACACACCGAAATATGGAAAGCAACGGGAAAGCCTCGCGAGACTCCGGACCGTGAATGCCGTCACGGAACCGCGGTCTTGGAACATTCAAGTAATCTATCAATGAGGACTAAATACATGATTGAAATTACAAGAGTATTTATTCACGGTTTGGACAGCAGCAGCCGGGGGACGAAGGGGAGTTATTTTCGGGAGAGATACCCGCAGATGATCATGGAAGACTATTCCGGTTCCCTGGAGGAGCGGATGGAAAAACTCAACGGAAACCTCGCCGGAAAGGAAAATCTGATCCTGGTCGGTTCGAGTTACGGGGGCCTCATGGCGGCGCTCTTCGCCTGCCGTCACGAAACCATCGTCCGTCGGCTGATCCTGCTCGCGCCGGCACTCGGCCATGGCGATTTCGACGCCCGGTTCGCGCAACCGGCGCTGATCCCCGTCGTTCTGTACCACGGACGGTTCGACGACGTCGTTCCCGCCGAACCAACGCGCCGGATTGCCGTTCGCCTGTTTGCGAACCTAGAACATCATCTCGTGGAAGACGATCACAACCTCCACCGCATCTTTCCACTGTTGGACTGGAACGGCCTGCTGGAGATCGACGGACAAGGATTCGCTTGACAAGGCCGGAGGCATCCTTTAGCATCACTGCGCTTTCAGGGGAGAATCTCGATGTACTCACGAAAAGTGGTTATCCGCTACCCGGCCGATTTTGCGGAAAAACCGATCATCTATGAGCTGGTCAAACGCTATGACCTGCTGTTGAATATCCTCAAGGCAAGGATCTTCCCCCGGCGGGAAGGCGTTCTGGTCCTGGAACTGAGCGGGGAGAAGGAAAACTTCGACAACGGCATCCGCTACCTCAAGGGGCTGGGACTCAACGTGGAACCGCTCTCCAAGAGCGTGAGCCAGAACGCCGACAAGTGCGTCCACTGCGGCGCCTGCACGGCCTTCTGTCCGACCTCCTCTCTCTACTTTGACCGGGAAACCTGGAAAGTGCTTTTCGAACCGGAGCGGTGCAACGGCTGCGAGCTCTGCGTCTCGGCATGCCCCGCCCGGGCGATGGAGGTCAATCTCTTTTAGCCTCCCCAAATCGCCGTTCCATGCAGGATGGCCCGGCAACAATCGCTGTTTTCGGAACCGTCAGAGTCTTCGGCCGTCGCCGGTTTTGGGATTTTTCTCGAAGGGCTTTTTAACCGGACCGGCGCTGTCCTTCCCCCTTACCGCCTCCTCCTTTCCCCGGTCGATCCCCTTGTCGAGAAAGGCTTTCGCCTGATCGATGAGCTCCTTGCCCTTGTCATACAAGCCACTGCCCTTGCCGACCAATTCCTTGCCCTTCCGGTAGGCTTCCTGACCTTGGTCCAGGGCCCGGGCGGCCTCGTTTCGGGCGCTCTCCACGGCATCCTTCAGGGTTGCCGGGCGCGATTCCGGATGTTCAAAGTAGCAGTAGCCGC
>JAQTRB010000250.1 GCA_028712015.1 Syntrophales bacterium | reverse complement strand
CGAACTTGTCGTCGTCATCCGCCGGGGAATCCGATCGCTGCCAGATATCCCCGCGGACCCCGGCCCACGGCTCGACCTGGACGTAGGGCCCGAGCTTCGTCGGAAAGTATAGCGTCGGGCTGATGTACCCGAGATGTCCCTTCTGCCCTTCCTGTCTGTGTAAATAAGAGTAGCCGGACGTAAACGCAAGCTGAAGGGGACTACCGAAGAGGGGCTGCCGGAATCCCGTGAAGGTTACCTCTGGATAGGACTGCAGCGTCGCATTGTTGTCGGGGGAGGAAAAGTCATCGGTGTAACGCGCCAGGGCAGTCAGGTTATACAGAGACCAGTCCTTCGTTAGACGAACCGTGGAATCGAGCGAAGCGAGGGATTCATCCCCGAGAAAGGGGATGCGCCTGAACCGGGTCTCTCCGCTCGGAAGATAGTTGTCCAAATAATAGTTGGAGCGAGAAAAATCCTTGAAATACCAGCGGTCGGACACCCGGCGGATATCGCTTCGCAGGTTGAAACCGTTCGCGAAAGTCGTTTCGTGATTGAGGTAAAAAGACCAACGATTATGACTTTCCCGCCAGTCGCGGCTCAAGCTCCCCGTGCCGTCCTGAACCTGCAAGCGGTCGTTGATGAAGTCCCCGTACATGGTGCCGAAGCTATTCGGACCGAGAAAATAGCGCAACTCTACGCCTTCCTTAAATCCCCGTTTCTCCATATAGCGCTGGAAAAAAGTGGCGTCGGCGTTTTCGGAAATGGCCCAGTAGTAGGGGATTTCCACGTCCAGGCCATTCTTGTCCCGAGAGTAGCTGAAACGGGGAAAGAGGAGACCGGATTGGCGTTTTGTCTTCGCGGGAAAGACAAAATAGGGCAGGTAGAGCACCGGAAGATCCCGGGCCAGAAACCGGCCGTCCCGAATGATCCCGTAGCCGTCGAGGGTCACGTCAAATTCCTTGCCGGCGATTCGCCAGTCCGGGGCGTCGCCGTCGCAACTGGTCACCGTGGCGTTTTCCAGACGGTAGGTCGCCTCCGCCGTTTTTTCGATCCTTTCTCCCTTGATGTAGAAATGGTTCTCGGCGATGAACATCGTCCCGTCATTCACCGTTCCCGTCCGCGAGACGATGTTGAACGAAACCTGTTCGCCCTCCAGGACATCCTGATCGCTATGGAGCAGCACATGACCGACGGCCAGGGCTTGGTTCGTGGTATGATTCAAGGTTACGGCGTCGGCCTTCAGATAGCCCCCCGAGAAGGTGATCAGAACGTTTCCCACGGCGTGGTAAACGTCTTCATCCCCATCATAGGTGATGTTTTCGGCATCGATGTTCACCGGACCGCCGCGGAACTCCGTCTGGAGCGCCTGCAGCGGTGAAGCGGTTAGCCAGGAAACGAACAGGATCGCCGGAAGACAGAAAATCTTTTTGAGTCTGTTCACATCAGCACCTTTCAGAGAGAGTCAGTGAGGTGTCATCAGAAACGGCATTGATTCCGTCGCCTTTCCTGATCCGCTGCCGCTTTTTTTATTTCTCCGACAAGATAGAGGGATCCGGTCGCACAGATGAGATCATCCTTCCCGGCAAGTGACAAGGAGTGTTGCAATGCGTCCCCTGGATTTTCGAACACCTCGATATCCTTGCGAAACTTTCCCGCCATCGATCGAAGATCATCCGGAGAGAGGGCCCTTTCGCTGTTCGGGCGGGTCAGGATCACCCGGTCGGCCAGCGGGAAGAGCCTTCCGGCCATGGCCCGATAGTCCTTATCCCCCAGAACGCCGAAGATCAGGATCAACCGTCTGTGCGGAAAATCGTTTTGGAGCGCTCGCCGGAGTGCGCTCACCCCGGCCGGGTTGTGTGCGCCGTCCACGAGGAGCCGCGGCGAACGACGGAGGATCTCCAATCGCCCCTCCCAGCGCGTCTGCCGCAGGCCTTCGGAAACAGAGGTTTTCGGAATCCGGAAACCGCTATTGTCAATCATCTCGACGGCCGCCAGCGCCATCGCGGCATTGGAAATCTGATGTTTTCCGGCCAGAGGACAGGAAAGCCGTTCATAACTCTTCTCGACACCCCGATAGGAAAACGTCCCGTCCCGATGGTCCGTTGTCCGGATCTCCTTTCCCAAACGGTAGAGCTTCGCCCCTCTTTCCCTGCAGATCGCCTCCAGGGTCTCGATGACCCGCCGCTGTCGAACCGCGGTCACGCAGATTCCTCCCTCCTTGATGATCCCCCCTTTTTCCCGGCTGATCTCCTCCAGGGTGTTGCCGAGGTACTCCCTGTGTTCCAGCGAGATGTTGGTGATCACCGAGACGATCGGGGTGACCACGTTGGTGGCATCCAGGCGCCCCCCCATGCCGACCTCCAGCACGGCGATCTCCGCCCGCTGCCGCTGATAGTGCAGAAAGGCCATTGCGGTCAGGAATTCGAAATAGCTCACCTCATCCAGGATGAGGCTTCGAATTTCTTCCGTACAGGCGGCCATTTCCCGACGGTCGATCATCCGGCCGTCGATCCGGATCCTTTCCCGGACATCGATCAAGTCCGGGGACGTGTACAGTCCCGTCCTGAATCCGGCCGCCGACAGGATCGAAGCCGTCATCGCCGCCACGGAACCCTTCCCGTTGGTGCCTGCGATCAGCACCGTGGGAAACCGATCCTGGGGATCGTTCAGCCTGGCCAGCAGGGAACGAATCGGGCCCAACCCGAAACGAATGCCGAGAGGATGGAGACCACGGAGATAAGCGAGCGTCTCGCGATAGTTTATCATCTCGTCGCCCTGTGAGCATGTCCGGGAATCATATCCGGATCACCTGTCCGTCCCGAAGGATTTCGATACAATTGTTCTTCAACGACTCAATCTCGCCCTGGATCTTTTCACGATACCGGATCTTCATATGATACAGGTGGACATTAGGCCTCAACGGAGGCAGCTTTACCCGTTTTGTGGTCGGCCGGACCGGTGTCAGGTAACCGGTCAACTTGGCCATTTCCGCCGCGTCATCCGGCGGCAATGTCTCAATGAAGATCGCCCGACCTTCTTTCCCCTCCCTGCGACGGACCCGATCTCCTCGGTGGGTCCGGTATCTCCGACGAAAATCGCCGTCCTTGTTGCGGACCCCCGTCCGGATTCAATGACATAGGCCGAGCTTTCTCCACGGAGTGATGGACCGGAATGGCCGTGACGCGCAAATGGCCGACCTGCATGCCCTCCCTCGGACGGATCCGTTCAAACGACAGAACCGGTTTCCCCGCGCCGGAAAGGCTAGAACAATCGAGCCAGACGACACCGTAAAAAATGTACTGCCTCAGGGTATCGATCACCCGGGGGTGCCGATCACCATCAGCGGATCTCTTTTGCGGATG
>JAQTRB010000249.1 GCA_028712015.1 Syntrophales bacterium | reverse complement strand
GGCTACCTTCAATTCATCGATGATGGCAAAATTACGGATGTTCAGTTCCGCGAGCATCTTGCCCCTTCCGGGACGCTCCCGTCTGGGAACCGCCCCACCCCAGTTTCTTGCGCAGAATCTCCAGATAACCCCGATGGGGGGAGGAAACCAGCGTGGTGATATACCGCGATTTTCGGATGGTTACGCTGTCCCCGTACTTGACGGTGAAGGAGGCCTGTCCATCCAAGGTCACGTTCGCCCCCTGCTCCCGGGTGCAGAGTGAGACTCGGATCTCCACGTTTTCCGGCAGGATCACCGGCCGGTTGGTCAGGGTATGGGGACAGATCGGATTGATAAGGATCGAATTCAGTTCGGGAAAGACAATGGGACCGCCCGCGGCCAGCGAATAGGCCGTGGAACCGGTCGGGGTAGAGATAATCAGGCCGTCGGCCTTGAAGGTTGTCAGGTAACGGCCGTCGACCGTCGTCTCCAGTTCCACGATCCGGGAGAGGTTCCCGCGGTTGATCACCACATCGTTCAGAACGGTCCCCTCCCGGAACGGCTCGCCGCCCCCCTGGATCTCCACGTCGAGCATCATCCTTTTTTCAAGCTGGAAATCGCCCGTAAGGATCAGTTCCAAGGCGGCGTACATCTCGTTCAGATTCACCTCGGTCAGATATCCGAATCCCCCGAGATTGATCCCGACAATCGGCACATCCCTATCACGGACCAGACGGGCCGTCCGCAGGATGGTCCCGTCGCCGCCGAAGACGACCAACAGATCGACCGTCTTCCAGAGCTTCGTTTTTTCGACGCCGGGCGGACAGCCGATCTTGGCGGCGATTCCCTCTTCGAGATAAACCTCCAGGCCCCGTTTCAGGATCCACTCCCGGAGGGAGGCCGTATATTCGGGCGATTTTTCCTTGGCAATATTGGCGACAATTCCAATTTTTTTGATCAACATCCCGGCCCCTTGCCACAAAATTTCCCGTTTTTTCTATCACAAAACCATTGGGGTGTCCATGCGTATCTGGAAAATCAGCCGGCGGCCGATTCGGAAATCAACACCACGTCACTTCGTCTTGACATCCGTCGGACAAGTGCGTTAGTGTCGCCCGCAAAGGAGAACCGTATGGGATTGCTGAAGGGTTCTGTCACGTTTTCGCGGTATCGCATCACCGGCGCCTTGCCGGGCCATTTTTCCGACTTCTTCGACGAAAGGATCAGGCGCTACGCCTTCCAGACCGTTTGGCGCACGACGGACGAAAAGGCGGCAGGCTGGACCGCTTTGGAAAATTGCCTGGATACCAATTTCCCCTACGCCTCCTATGCCCAGGGGCGGTACATGCTCTTTTCCCTCCGCATCGACCGGAAATCGGTCGCCCCTTCTCTTCTGCGACTCCGGATCATGGAAGCGGAACGGAAACAGCTTGACCAAAGCGGACAGAAGAAACTCTACCGGGAACAACGTGAGGCGATCCGGGAGTCGGTGCGACTCGATCTGCTCGGCAAAACCCTGCCCATCCCCTCTTTTCACGAGATTTGCTGGTCCGTCCCGGATCACGTCGTGACCGTCTGCTGCCTCTCGGACAAGGTGATTGGCGACCTTCAGGAGCACTTCAGGGAATCCTTCTCGCTCGGCCTCTCTCCCTGCGCACCTTGGCATGTCGAAGGCGAAAGCCCTGAACCGCGCGGTCCGTCAACCGGTCCCGGCTCCTCGGCCGTTTCCTGTTCACCGCTGCCGCCCGGGATCGATCCGCTGACCGTCGGCCGGGAATTTCTCACCTGGCTCTGGTTCAAGAGCGAGGAGAGGAACGGGATGATCCGTCTTCCCGACGGTGATGAATGCGAAGTCGTCTTTATACGGCGCCTTGTTCTGGAATCGGGCGACGGGGAATATGCCGAAACGATCGTCTGTCAGGGGCTCCATGCCGACCTCAAAGAGGGGAAGGAAGCGCTGCGCCAGGGGAAAAAGATCAGCGCGGCGCGCCTTCGGGTGACCTTGGACAAGGCGGAGTGGGAATTCACCTTCAAGGCGGACCGTTTTCATTTCCAATCCATGAAAATGCCGTCCGTTGCGGAAAGCGAAGGGGAAGAGGCGGACCGGGAGGGGCAGATCCTCGAGCGAATCTACCTGATTGAAAAGGCGGTCGGGATCATGGAGCAACTGTTCCGGCTGTTTCAGAATCTCCGGTTGTCCGCCGGATGGAAAAACGAACAGAACCGGTTGCGGCAATGGATCGTCCAGGCAAAACCGACCGCTGGAGGATAGAGCGTGTCCCCGAACCGCGGGATTCGGACGCCCCGCGTAAACGGATATTGTCCCGGATCGTTGAGCTACTCCTGATAATCGAAGTCCCCGAGATCGTCCTGGCCGTAGAACAAATTGACGGGTTCGCCCAAAATGGACGTAACGGGACGCACCTTGGTTTCACTTTCGCTTTTCGCCGCTGTCTTTCTCCTTCCTCCTGGCGGCTATTCCTTGTGCAGCTGCTCCAACTCGATCAACACGCCGTTGGTGCTCTTCGGGTTCAGAAAGGCGATTAGGCGCCCATCCTGCGACTTGCGGGCCGTCTTGTTGAGCAGTTCGACTCCCTTGGCCTCGAATTCGCGCAGCGACGCCTCGATGTCATCAACGCCCAGACAGATATGATGGATCCCCTCCCCCCGCTTCTGGATGAATTTCGCGGCCGGGCTCGACGGATCCAAGGGCTGGATCAGTTCGATCGTGCAGCCTTCCAACGGTAAAAAGGCGATCTTCGTCTTGATCGCCTCCGATTCGTACATTCTTTCCATCGGAATTCCCAGCAGATCCCGGAAGATGTGCGCGGACTTCTCCACATCCGCCACCGCCACGCCGATATGTTCAACCTTCTTGATCATCTATGTTCTCCTTGCTGTGATGAAATTCTCTTCCCGTCCCGCGGCAAACCCTCTCATAGGGGAATGGATCCGAGCTTCTTGCCGGGCCGAAGTTCGGCCTTCCTTTTTTGGTTGCTCGAACAGCAAGATCAGGCTGGAACGCATCTCCTTCGGTTCGATGATCGAATCGCTCCAGCATTCCTCAGCGGCCACATAGGGATTGGCGAACTTCTGCCGGTACTCGTTCACCTTCTGGATCCGCATCGTCTTCGGATCCTCGACCCTGGCAATGTCATCCTTGAAATAGACGGCCCCTCCCGCGCAGGGACCCCGGATCAGACAGAACTGCGGGACGATGCCGGAGGCGAGCGTAGTTCGGTAGAAGATTGAGCCGTACTGCCCAACCCCTTCCTGGATTCGGGCGCCTCCCAAATCGATGATCCCGATGATCGGTGCTCCGGCTTTGATGGCCAGGTCCATCAGATGGCAGATCTTGCCGGAATGC